>JAIXPV010000249.1 GCA_027486105.1 Runella sp.
AATCGCCCGAATCAACATAGAGATTAAGGCTTTTTGAGTATAAAAAAGCCTTAATCTTTTTTTATGGCTATCATTAATTCTGCCGTATGAACTATCTAAATTTTGCCGCAATTCTTCTCTTACCGTCCCTTTGTTTCGCCCAAAAAAGCCCCATTCAGTACGTTAACCCTTACATTGGGTCAGCTCCTGCGGTTACAGAAAGTGCCCGACGGCACAGCGAAGGAGCCAGTGAATTACGAGGACAAATCTCCCCGGTCATTGGTCATCCGCATGGTATGACCACTTGGACACCCCAAACCCGGTCAACCGAAACCAAATGTATTGCGCCTTACTATTATAATGATCCTAAAATCAACGGATTTCGTGCTTCTCATTGGCTCAACGGCAGTTGCGTTCAGGACTACGGAAGTATGGCTGTCATGCCTGTGTCTGGAAAACTGAAGGTTTTGGCCGAAGAGAGAGCTGCCACTTTTACGCACGCAAATGAGGTGGTTACACCCGCTTATTATTCCGTTGAACTTCTGGAATCAAAAATCAAAGCAGAACTCACCGCTACACAACGGGCGGGGCTTTTACGATTTACGTTTCATCAAAAAGAAGCCGCTTATTTAGTCATTGAACCCAACAGCGACGAAGGAGAAGGCTACGTGGAAATTTTTCCTGAACGTAAAGAAATCGTAGTTTACAATCCCGTCCACCGTATTTATCAAGGAGCAGGTCAACCTGCAGGATTCAGTGGTTTTTATGTGCTTACTTTTGAAAAATCCTTTAAATCTTATGGGACTTGGAAATCTAACGGTGTTCAACAGCCTGAAAAACAAGTAAAAGGAAATGGAAGGCGTGAGAATGTTGGGGCTTACGTAGAATTTGAAGCTGAAGAAAATCTCGTCGTCAATGTACGGGTAGGAACATCATTTACTGATTTGGAAGGAGCGCGACGAAATCTTGATGCCGAACTTTCAACCCTAAATTTTGACCAGATAAAGCAAAAAGCCGAACAGGCTTGGAACCGCGAATTGGGCAAAGTAAAGGTGAAGGGGACCGAGCAGGATAAAACCGTTTTTTATACTGCGTTGTATCACTCTAAGCATACGCCACGTCTCTTTTCGGATGTTGACGGTCGCTATCCAGGTTTTGCGGAAGACATTCAAATCTATACCGCCGACGGATTTGATTATTACTGTGATTTCAGTCTTTGGGATACCTTTCGGGCGGCCATGCCACTGCACGCATTGTTGGAGCCAAAGCGTACTGGGCACATGATGCAGTCATTGACCAAAAAGGCTGAGCAGGGTGGATGGATGCCTATTTTCCCCTGTTGGAATCAATATACCGCTGCAATGATTGGCGACCATGTGGCTTCGGTAGTGGCCGATGCTTACGCCAAAGGAATTCGAAATTTTGATGTTCAGTCGGCTTACCGTTATTTACGCAAGAATGCTTTTGAAGCCAACAAAGACCCCAAAAGCTACGAATCAGGCAAGGGGAGGAGAGGCATGGAAAGTTATTTAAAATACAACTACATACCGCTGGAAGATTCGGTTTGGCAGGCTTTTCACAAACGGGAACAGACCTCACGTACACTTGAGTATTCCTACGATGATTTTTGTCTTAGTACCCTCGCCAAAGGTTTGGGCTATGCGGAAGATCAAAAAACGCTTGAGTTGCGAGCGGCCAATTTTCGGAATGTCATTGATCCGCAAACAGGCTGGGCGCGCGGAAGGTATGCAGACGGTCGTTGGAGCCCTAATTTTAACCCCTTTGCCTTAAGAGCTTCGTTTATCACCGAAGGCGCCCCCGCCCAATATCCGTGGTTTGTGCCGCATGATGTCGGTGGATTGATGAAAATCATGGGTGGCCGCGCTCCTTTTATCGCCAAACTGGATTCAATGTTTGAAAAAGGATACTACTGGCATGGCAACGAGCCGGGCCACCATACCGCTTATTTGTACTCCTATGGCGGCGCTCCTTGGAAAACCCAACGTTGGGTACGGCAATTAATCAAGGAGGAATACACAGCTGACCCGGGCGGACTTAGCGGCAATGAAGATGGAGGGCAGATGTCATCGTGGTTGGTTTTTAGTATGATGGGTTTTTATCCCGTTTGCCCCGGAAAACCCATTTATATTTTAGGAAGTCCGAGTTTCAATGAGGTGTCGGTGACGATGCCAAACGGTAAATTGTTCAAAATAATTGCGACTGATAACTCACCTGTAAATACCTACATTCAATCGGCTTCGTTGAATGGGAAACCTTTTTCAAAACCTTATTTAACCCATGAACAATTGACAAAAGGCGGAACTCTGGTGCTGAAAATGGGCCCAAAGCCAAATGAGACATGGGGGAGCAAAGCGCCTGAGTTGTCATCTGATTTTTAAGAGTAACATTCCTATTCTCTACGGACGTATTAAAAAATAATGTAAATTGTCTGGCAATAACTTACTTCCTTTTCAAACAATATGAGCAACCTAATTAGTGGAATCCAGCAAGTGGGCATTGGCGTTCCGAACGCCAACGAAGTGTGGAAATGGTATCGGAAAACGCTGGGATTGAACGTACCCATTTTTAATGATGAAGCAGATGCAAAATTAATGACGAGTTATACTTCAGGGGAGGTGCGACGTCGTCACGCCATTATGGCCTTAAATATGGCAGGGGGAGGCGGAGTTGAAATCTGGCAATACAAAAATAGAGTTCCTGTAGAGCCTTCGTTTGTGCCTGAATTGGGAGATTTAGGGATATTTGCCATCAAAATCAAATGCCTTGATGTGCCCAAGTTTTATGCTCAACTGGCTGATTCTGAATATAAATCTTCTCCTGAGAACTCGCCTGAACAACGGGCGAATTTTTGGCTAAAAGATTGCCGTGGTAATCTTTTACAAATTGTACCGAACGAGTCTTGGTTTCGTCCCAACGGCTCGCTGACGGGTGGTGTTTGTGGCGCGGTCATTGGCGTGAGTAACATGGAAAAAGCCATTCAGTTTTATGCCAATACGTTGCAAATTGACCAGATTGTGTACGACAAATCTGGCAAATTCGATGATTTTGATTTTTTAGGCGCCAAACACCAAAAATTTAGAAGAGTATTGCTCCGTAAAACCCTCGGAGAAACGGGTGCTTTTGGAAAACTATTGGGAGGCATTGAAATTGAATTGGTGCAGGCCCTTGACCGTTCTCCTCGCAAAATCTTCGAAGACCGTGATTGGGGTGATGCAGGTTTTATTCACTTGTGTTTTGATGCCCTTGATATGAATGCCCTCAAAACACGTTGTGAAGCCAACGGTTTCCCGTTTACGGTCGACAGCGCCGATTCGTTCGACATGGGAGAGGCGGCAGGGCGTTTTTCATACGTTGAAGACCCTGATGGCACGTTGATTGAATTCGTGGAAACCCACCGAGTGCCAATTCTTAAAAAATTAGGAATTTATCTGAACCTGAAAAAGCGTAAAAAACAAACGCACCTCCCTGATTGGATGGTTGCTACGCTGGGTTGGGGCAAAGTGAAAGATTAAAAAAAAGGCTGAGTCATGCTTGTTTTTTAAGATGACTCAGCCGTCACAATCTTGTTTATATTATTTCAAGTCTTGGATTGGAATGGGTTGATTTCGGTCCCATAAAGCCGTTACGTTTACAATTTTCCATTTTCCCTCCTGCTTTTCCATGATGCGCGTTTCGGTGCTGTGGGTGTAGTGGGTCATCTTTTGGTCGCTGTTGTACTGGTTCCAAATGAGATACGCTACATCACTGCTAAAAAATTTTACAATCATGTCTTTACGGACAACTTTGGGATTGTTGCTTCCGCCAGCCCCGGGCTTGTTGTCTTCAATATATCGTCCAATTTTGTCGTCTACTGCTTCCCACCCGATTTTTGGGTCAAAATAGCCATCTTTACTCCAAACTTGGAACGCATAGTTTGCCTGAACGAAGTTTTCTTTCCAGCAGTTGTAATCACCCTTGAAAAAGCACGAAGTCTCATTTTCAATGGTCTGCATGATAGCTTTTGTTTCCTTTTCTTCATCAATAGGAGTCAGGGAAGAATTGGTTTTGCTATCTACCTCATTGCAGGCGGTCAAAGCACAAAAAATGATTAACAGGGCAAAAAGTGTTGTTTTCATAAATACATATTTTTTAAATGTAAAAGATTATGCACTTACCCTTGTAGCCCGCCAAAGACCCTTACCAGTGGTGTTTGACGATGCAATGAATATCATTTAATTTGTTAACAATTCCAAATAAAGTACAAATTATTTTTGAATTAATACCTTTTTTGTGGAGAAGACAACCGATTCATTTGTTGTTGGAATTTTTTGGGCGATTCGCCCACGTATTTTTTGAAGAGTCGAATAAAGTAGGAGTAATCATCGTATCCAAGTTCATTCGCTACGGCTGATACCGTCAGGTCGTTGTAAATCAGCATTCGTTGTGCTTCAATCATAATCCTTTTCAGAATCAAATCTCCCGTGGTTTGATGAAGGGTTTCTTGGCAGATTCGGTTTAGGTGCCGCGTGGTCATGTGCATCAAATCGGCGTATTCGTTCGGGAGTTTTTTAGTTTTATAGTATGTATCAATCCATTTTTCCAACTGCTTTACCCGCACATAATGGCCGTGTTGGTTGTTTACCTTCAAACTTTCTTCTTTATATAACCGCGTAAGTTGAATATAGACTAAGTCAATGAGTGAAACAATATGGTCATATTTGTAAGCTAAGTTTCCATGATGCTCCTCAAAAATCGCTTTGAATAGCATTTCAATACGCAATACCTCCTGTGCTTCTAGATAAATAACGGGGTAATTGGTTTGCAGATAAAAGAACGGAAAATGGTCTAACTTTCGGGTAAGATATACGTCGTTGTAAAATGCTTGTGTATGAAAAAAGACGTATCCCTCCACATCATCTGACAGCTCCCAACTGTGGACTTGACCTGGTGTGAGCAAAAAAACACTACCCGCCCGAACGTCGTATGTATTGAAATCAATGCTGTGCCAACCGCTTCCCGCGGTGAATAAAACGGCAATAAATGTACTGTGTTTGTGCGGAGCATTGACAAATCGGTGGCTTTCGAGGTGGGTTTTTAATTCATTCGCATAAAAAGAATTGGTCATTCCTGATTCCAGAAATGCATTGATACCGTAAATGGGCAATTGTTTCATATTAAAGAAGAGGAATGTCTGAATAGTCCTATTTTTAGCTACAAATATGCGTCATTAAAACCAATGAATGGCTTTAATTTTGTATTATAGAAAATACAACAACCATGTCTCTCATTCATTTAATGCAAAATAAATGCCCCAAATGTCATCAGGGGCAAGTGTTTAGTACTAAAAACCTGTTTAGTTTTAGACCTGCAAGGATGCAGGAAGAGTGTTTGCATTGCCGTCAAAATTTCAGCAAAGAGCCAGGCTTTTATTGGGGGGCTATGTATGTAAGTTATGGATTGGCCACGTTGGAAATGGCGCTGGCCTACGTTTTGTTGATTTCAATCGGGATTGATGCTTTTGATTTTTTAAATCTTGCAGTTTGCATTGGCCTTGTGTTGGTGCTTTTTCCGTTTAATTTCAGAATGGCACGACTGATATGGCTGTATCTTTTTACCAATTTGATAGAGTCATAATTGTAGAAAATGGAAAGGCATAAGACGTGAATTCAATCAAATTGGCGCCTTTTGCCTTCCCAAAACTTCGTTATTCAACAGCGAATTTTTCCCATTTGGCCAAAACGGACATAAAGTCTTCTGGTAATTCTGATTCAAACTGCATCCATTGCTTAGTACGCGGGTGTTCAAATCCAAGAGATTTGGCGTGCAGTGCTTGGCGCGGCATGAGTTGAAAACAATTCTCGACAAAAGCCCGGTAGCTACCGCTCGTAGTGCCGCGCAAAATCTTGTCGCCTCCGTAGACTGAATCGCTAAAAAGAGGATGGCCGATGTGTTGAAAATGCGCCCTGATTTGGTGGGTTCGGCCCGTTTCCAGATTGCACTGAACCAGCGAAGTATACTTAAAAGATTTCAACACTTTGTAGTGCGTTACGGCGTGTTTTCCCTGACTTCCATCTTCATAAACATCCATCACTTTACGGTCACGCGCGCTGCGGCCAATGTGTCCTACAATCGTTCGAGTTGTTTCTTTTAATTCTCCCCATACCAACGCTTGGTAGGTACGCTCGGTGGTATGTTCGAAAAACTGGCGGGCAATGTGCGCCATGGCAAATTCGGTTTTGGCAATGACCAACAGACCCGAAGTATCTTTATCAATGCGGTGAATCAGCCCTGGCCGTGCTTCCCCATTTCGACCCGTGGGTAAATGTTGAAAATGATACACCAGCGCGTTGACAACCGTTCCAGACCAGTTGCCGTAAGCGGGATGAACGACCATTCCAGCGGGTTTGTTGAGCACCAATACTTCATCATCTTCGTACACAATGTTTAGCGGTATATCTTCAGCTATAATGTCGGTCTCGCGTGGGGGGTGCGGCATTGACACCGTTATGATGTCAAACGGTTTGACTTTATAACTTGATTTTACCGGGTTCTCATTGACCTTAACCGACTCGGTTTCAATGGCATTTTGGAGCTTAGTACGCGTAACGTTTGAAAGGTGATGTTTGAGGTATTGGTCAATCCTCATCAGGCTTTGCCCACGGTCCACAACGATTCGGTGATGTTCATATAATTCATCTTCTTCGTCGGTTGTAAGCAATTGATTTTCCGTCATTGAAATATTTTTTTAAATTTCGCAATAATCTCCTAAGAATTGCGTTTCTTGGGCTGATAACTATTCTTAACAATTGATTAACTTATGGACTACAACCAAGGACAAAAGAAAGATCGTAAAAGCCTACTTCTAGCTGCATTGGCAATTTTAGCCCTTCTAAACGTGGTTCTTATCTATTTCTTTTACAAAGAACGGGAAAAGAATAAAGAACAAGAAACCGTAATTGCTGCCAAAACGGAAGAAGTGGTCGCCGCAAAAATGAAACTTGACTCCATTTCAGCCCAATTGGATGCAAAAATAGCTGAAATTCAGCAGTTAGGTGGCCAAGTTGATTCATTAATATCATTGAAACAACAACTGGAAAAGGATAAAGCTGCCTTAAGAAATGCTTCAAGTGCTGCATCTGTAGATATTTCTAAATACAAACAGAAAATAGCCAACTATGAAGCTATATTGGTCCAAAAAGACTCGGATATTGCCAAGCTGAAGGAGGAATTAGGAATTGTAACGGCTCAAAACCAAGAACTTAGTTCGAAAGTTACGGGGCTCGAAGGGGAAAAAGCCTCGTTGCAAAAAACCTTCGAAGATTCTGTTGGTCAGTTGAGTAACAAAAACCGTGAATTGGCGGAGAAAGTAACGATTGCGTCGGCGCTGAAAGCTGAAAAAATTGCGGTAAACGCAGTTTCTTCAAAAGGAAAAGAACGTGATGGTGGAGCTTATCGCGCCAAACGTATTGATAAACTGAAAGTTGATTTTGACCTTGCAGCCAATCCTATCTCACCCAATGGAGACCGTGAAGTATACCTTCGCATCCTTGACCCCGAAGGTGCCGTGATGGCTGATATGGCTACGGGTTCGGGTACTTTTGTGTATTCAGGCCGTGAAACAGTCTATACCGCTAAACAAACCTTGAATTACAACAACGAGGGCTCGCAAGGGTCTATCATTTACTCACGGGGTGGTATTCCGCTAAAAAAAGGCGAACATACCATTGAGTTGTATTGCCAAGGTTTTAGAATTGGTACAACTACCTTTAAAGTCAAATAGAATTATTATTGATTATTATGGTGATATAAGAGTTGATGGATAATGATTAAGCCCTGTTGCTTAAGTCGTTATCCATTAACTCTTAACTTTTTTAGGACTAACCCCTTAATAATCACATTTAAAAGTTATTTTTGTAGATAAGTAAACTTTTTTACGCGAAATCTTGTAGAACTTTCAACAATTCATTAGTTTTCGCATCAAACATAAAACTATCATAATTTAAGTACTGAATGGCTCAACAACAACGCAGACCTTTTCGACCCGTTAGACAAGAAGAACCGTACCGCATCAATGAACGTATCCGCGTCCCCCAGGTTCGTTTAGTTGGTGAAAATGTCCCCCAAGGTATATACGATATTCAACAAGCCATCAAGTTTGCGGAAGAGCAAAACCTTGATTTGGTAGAGATTTCGCCCAATGCAGTTCCGCCCGTTTGTAAAGTAATTGACTATTCCAAGTTCAAATACGAACAAAAGAAAAAGCAGAAAGAAATTAAGGCTAATGCCCAAAAAGTGGTCATCAAAGAGATTCGTTTCAGCCCAACAACTGACGATCACGATTATGACTTCAAATTGAAGCACGCCATTAACTTTCTTAAAGAAGGAGCTAAAGTAAAGGCTTACGTGCAGTTTTCAGGTCGTGAAATCGTGTTTAAAGACCAAGGTTACAAGCTTTTGGAACGATTTGCCAAAGCATTGGAAGAAATGGGGAAAGTCGAACTTGAACCAAAACTCGAAGGAAAACGCATGAGCATGATTTTGACGCCTAAAGCAATCAAAAAATAGTCTCTTGCGCATATAAGTTTCAAAAGAAGAAAGTTGGCTTTACTTTCAATTTTGAAAAAAAGATAATTAAAGCACTGGCCGCAGATTTCTCTGTAGTCAGTGTTTTTTTTTAGGAACGAACCAATATAGGGGATGTTCTTTGTGTTTAAAAACAAAGAATGAAACGGCTGGGCGATTCGGTCTGACGATAGTCAGACCGAATGGTTTTACTTAAACAAAATAATCAAAACAGCCCCAACGACCATGACAGAAGCTCCGGCGAGTTTACGCCATAACTGTTTTTCTTCAAAAAATTGTACCCCAAATAACACACTCACTAAGGCCGATATCTGAAACAGCGCCAAGGCGTAACTTACCTGAATTCCTTCAAAAGCATAGTTGGTTGAAAGTTGCATCAACCCCGAAGACAACCCGAGTGCTAAGAAATACCATTTATATTTTTTCAGAATACGAAAGTGAGGACGAAAAGAAGCGTTTTTTTGGGTATAAAGGAACGCAATGAAAGAAAACAAGAAACCGCCAAGGCACCATGAAACAAAAGCGAGGTCGGCGCTAGTGGCAATGATGATTTTTTTGAGATAAAGTGCGTCGATAGCCGAGAAAAATAAGGCAAAAAAACGATATTGTACGTCCTTTTGTTTAAAAATAACCAAACTGAAACCCTGCGTAGAAGGTTGGCTGATGACAAAGTAACTGCCGGCAATAATTAATAATATCCCTCCAACACCCCACAAATTGGGGATCTCGCCCAATAAAAATAGCCCAAATAGGAGGCTAACTAAGGCTTTATAGGCATTAATAGGCCCCAGAACCGACAAGTCGCCTTGGTGAAGTGATTTGACAAGAAAATAATTGCCAGCTACACCTAATGCGTTAAAAATGATAGAGTTGTACCAAAATGATAGGGGCAAGTTTTGGGGAGTATCAGGCAAAAGGTAAAGCAAACAACCGATGCTCAAAATCCCGTAAGTACTGGTAACGATAAAAAGAGGATGGGCTTGGCGCTGGGTTAGGTACTTTTGGAAAACGTTAGATATTGGGTTTACCAAAATCCTAACCCCAATCGCCAAGGCGGTAGTAGATATTAAAAATAAAAGCATTTGCTTTTTTCTACGTCAATTTGAGGTTTTTGGGGTCCCAATTCACTACTTTTTTCTCAAAGTAGCTTTTGTTGCAGGCCAACACAGGAGCAGCCGCGCGGAATCCAAAAAGTGGGTCTTCTACAACAGGGGTGTTATTTAATATCCCTTCGAAGAAGTTGGCAAAGTGGTTTTTGTGCGCATCATCTTCTTTGGGAGCGTCAAAAAGCACTTCTTTGACGGGTTCAGGCGTTCGTGTTTCGGGGGGGTACTTAGCGTCATAAGCGGCGAGGTACTCCTGTTGCTGGGCGTTAGAAAATGTGCCAAAGCTTTCGCCGTTGCCGTAGCCTGGAGCGGTAGCTAGTTTACGTTTGGTTAAAGTGAGAGAGTTTCCGCCAAACGTAATTTCACCCTCGTTTCCTACGATGCGGGTCACGTTTTTGATGGAGCC
>JAIXPV010000325.1 GCA_027486105.1 Runella sp.
CATTTGTAAAAGCCAGGGAAAGTCTACAAATACATATTTTCAATTTCGGCAGCCCAATTTTTGAGGGTTTCTTCGGTGACTCGGTCGGCTTTGTCAAAGAATAAGTGACTTTTGAGGTCTAATCCGCAATAGGTGTAAACTCCCGTATCGGAGGTGAGACGCAAGGCCGTATCCATTCCGTTGGCGCAGTATTCAGCCTTAGATTTACCGTGAGTATTAACCACAAAAGCTTGTTTGCCGTTCAACAATCCTTTTTGAATGCCTTGGTCGTACCGATACGCAAATCCGTACGACATCACGCGGTCAATGTATCCTTTCATGATGGCGGGCATTCCTGTCCACCAAATTGGGTAAATAAACGTAATAGCCTCCGCCCATTCGATGTGTTTTTGCTCTTCACCGACCAAAGGCGCCACTTGCCCTTTGCGTTGCCCCGCCATATCTTCCAATGATAACACAGGATTGAAGTTCAATTCATAAAGGTCGCGGATTCTTATTGCGTGATTCGCTTTTTTTAGTGTATTAACGGCCGTTTCTTTGAGAAAATGATTGAGGCTCCCAGCGTGGGGATGGGCATAAATGATTAAGTGTTTCATGTTGTTTTTTTTGACAAAACTAGCGCCCACAGTTTTGCCCTGATTGTAAGAAAACGAAAAGCGCTATAATGCCGTCATGCAGAGGTCTTCTTGGAGTTTGAGGTAATGAGTGGGCGACATCTTAATGAAGTGATTGAAGTCATGAATTAACTGGCTTTGGTCATAATAGCCGCATTGGGTCACAATTTCAAGCCAATCAATTGGATGCGACGTGGAGTGGGTGTTTGATAAAAACTCAATCGCTTTTTTAAATCTTTGATAACGATTGAGTTCTTTGTCGCTGAATCCCAGATACTTTTGGTAGTTGAGCTGAATGTTCCGTGCGCTATATCCGCTTTCTGCGGCTATTTTCTTGACGGTTTTTATAGTACCGTTTGCATCATTTTGCGCTAGAATCTGTGCCACATTGCTTTCACGTTCTCTTAAATATGGCAGGCTAAAATCCAACAAAAGGGTTACCTTTTCGGTGAGCGAGGGGGCTTCTTTGAGCCGAACCCATACGTTGGCAAAGCATTGCTCTTTGACCAAATCATCGGGCTGGAGGATAAATTCATTGAATGATTTTAGAGATTGTCCAAAAAAACGGTAAAATGCATCCCACTTAAAATTCGCCACGAGCATTTCGGCCCCAGGTGACAAGCTGTAGTCAATGGTTTTTTTGATAGGCCCCAATATCAGGCTATTGGGCGCGTCGAAAGAGGGGGTTTGGTCGAAGGAAATCGAAATTTTACTACCAAGGTTAAAGACCAAAATGGTCTGAAAAGAAGGGATTAGTTTTTTATGGACTGGGTAGGGGCTATGATTGGCGGCATAATAAAAATGCGTAAAAAAAGCTTCAAATGCTTCCGGTACCGCAATACTTTGCGTTTCGTAGAAAGCTGTATTGTTGGCTGATGGTTCTTCATTGGGAGTCATGGCACGTCTTCGTTTGGGAATATACGAGAACAACTCAACATAAATAAGCGCGACAGACTGACAACCAGTCTGTCGCGCTTAAGTTTATCAATAAGGGTAAAAACTACCCTTTCATTTGCGCTTCTACCACCGCAATAGCTACCATGTTCACGATTTCGCGAACGGAGCTACCTAATTGTAGTACATAAACGGGTTTACGCATTCCGAGCAGAATAGGGCCGATGGCCTCGTATTCCCCTACTTCTTTGAGTAAGTTGTAGGCGATGTTGCTGGCCGAAAGATTCGGGAAAATAAGGGTATTGGCTCCGTCTTCGGCCAGTTTGCTGAAAGGATGATTGGTGCGCAGCAATTCTAAATCAAACGGTAAGTGAGCTTGCATTTCACCGTCTACCACCATATCAGGGTGTTTTTTATGTAAAATGGTGGCAGCGGTGCTCATTTTTTCGGCATCTTCACCCTTCGCACTTCCAAAGTTTGAGTAAGTAAGGAGGGCAATGCGTGGTTTGATGTTGAATCGTTCTACGGCTTGCGCGGTCAATTCAGTGATTTCTACGATATCATCAACCGTCGGGTTAAAGTTGACGGTGGTATCAGCCAAAAACAACGGCCCACGACGCGTGAGCAATATGTACATACCCGCCACTTTTTTTACCCCTGCTTCTTTACCAATGATTTGCAAAGAAGGGCGAATGGTATCTGGATAATTGCGGGTCAAACCAGAAATCAGGGCATCTGCTTCGCCCATTTCAACCATCATAGCCCCAAATGAACTTCGATAATACATCATCTTGCGGGCTTCGATGATGTTGACCCCTTTGCGTTGGCGTTTTTGGAAATAAACTTCAGCGTAGCGGTCAATGTTGGTCGATTGCTCAGGGCTGTAAGGGTCAATCACTGGAATCTCGGCGAGGTCCAGTTTATTTTGCTCGATGATGGCGCGTATTTTTTCTTCTTTACCCAATAAAATCGGAAACGCAATGCCTTCGTCGCGTACCTGTTGGGCGGCTTTTAGTACCTGCACGTTTTCGGCATCGGCAAAAACCACGCGTTTGGGTGCTTTTCTGGCTTTGCTGATAATCACCCTCGAAATCTGATTGTCCTGACCTAAACGTTTTTCCAACTGTTGAACGTACGCATCCCAATCCGTAATTGGATATTGGGCTACGCCGCTCTCCATGGCTGCTTTGGCCACGGCAGGAGCAATGGTTGTGAGTAGGCGTGGGTCAACAGGCTTAGGAATGATATATTCACGACCGAACTTAATGTTGTCGGCATTGTAGGCTAAATTAACGATGTCAGGAACGGGCTTTTTGGTCAATTCGGCCAACGCGTGTACTGCCGCCAATTTCATCGGTTCATTGATTTCACGGGCCCGTACGTCCAATGCGCCCCGGAATATGTACGGAAAGCCCAATACGTTGTTGACTTGGTTGGGATAATCCGAACGCCCAGTGGCCATAATGACGTCTTCGCGGGCAGCTACAGCGTCGGGATACGGAATTTCGGGGTCGGGATTGGCCATCGCAAATACCATCGGGTCTTTGGCCATGGAGCGTACCATGTCTTGCGAAACGACGTTGGCTTTAGACAATCCAAGGAATAAATCTGCGCCCACCATTCCTTCGGCCAGTGAAGCAAAACGACGCTCAGAGGCAAATTCCTGCTTCATGGGGTCTAAGTCAGTACGGGCGGTATTGATGTGGCCTTTGCTATCGAACATATCGACGTTTTCGGGGCGAACGCCCAAGGCAATGTATAACTTGGTGCAAGAGTTTGCCGAGGCTCCCGCTCCTGACACCACGACACGGATGTCCTCTATTTTTTTGCCGACCAGTTCCAGTCCGTTCAGCAGGGCTGCCGAGCTAATGATGGCCGTACCGTGCTGGTCATCGTGCATGACGGGAATATTGAGCTCTTCTTTGAGGCGACGTTCGATTTCAAAACATTCGGGCGCTTTGATGTCTTCGAGGTTAACCCCACCGAAGGTAGGCTCCATGATTTTTACCGTTCTGACAAACTCATCCACGTTTTCGGTGTTGAGTTCAATGTCAAAGACGTCAATATCAGCGTAAATTTTAAAGAGGAGTCCTTTTCCTTCCATCACGGGTTTACCCGCTTCGGGACCAATATTTCCGAGACCTAATACGGCCGTTCCGTTGCTGATTACCGCCACTAAGTTACCTTTAGCGGTGTATTTATAGACATCTTCAACGTTTCTGAAAATTTCCATACACGGCTCGGCTACGCCGGGCGAATAGGCCAAAGACAGGTCAAGTTGGTTGTTGGTTTCTTTGGTTGGCACTACCTGAATCTTGCCAGGACGACCCTTGGAATGGTAATAAAGTGCGTCCTCTTTGCGAATTTTTGGAGGCATAACGATTTTTTGGGGGTTGAATTTGGGTTTGCAAGGTACGAACGAAAAGCATTTGTCGTACTAATTAATTGTCTTTTTATGGAGGTGGGCTATTTCTTTTGTGTTTTACCATTCACTTTTTACGGCAGAAGAATGAGCGATAAACAAAAAAAAACACGCAAAGACGGCAGAGGGTTTTGTTTGCTCCTCAGCGTCTTTGCGTGATTGCTATACTTTAAGTAAATAATTACACTAATCGTTTTATGATTTCATTTACCGAAATTCCTTCGGCTTCTGCTTTAAAGTTACGCACGATGCGGTGACGTAAGATGGGAAGCGCTACGGCTTTGACATCCTCAATGTCGGGTGAGTATTTTCCGTTGATGAGGGCATTGCATTTGGCGGCAAGTATCAGGTTTTGAGACGCACGTGGCCCTGCTCCCCACTCTAAGTAGTTTTTGGTGTCTGCAGTGGCCAAATCCCCCATTGGTCGGGTTTTTTGAACAAGTTTAACGGCATATTCTACCACATTGTCTGTGACAGGAACGCGTCGAACGAGGTGTTGGAACGCTTCGATTTCGGCGGCTGAAATGACCGTATTAATCACAGGTTTATTATCAGTTGTGGTTGATTTAACGATGTTAAGCTCTTCTTGGTAAGAAGGATAATCTAAGTAAACCATGAACATAAAACGGTCCAACTGCGCTTCGGGCAAGGGGTAGGTGCCTTCCTGTTCGATGGGGTTTTGGGTAGCCAATACAAAAAATGGACGACTTAAAGAATGTTTTTGGCCCGCAACTGTTACCGCGTATTCTTGCATTGCTTCAAGGAGCGCTGACTGGGTTTTGGGAGGGGTACGGTTGATTTCATCCGCCAAAATAATATTGGCAAATACGGGCCCTCTGATAAAACGGAAATTTCGTTCATTGTCCAAAGTTTCGGACCCCAAAATATCGGATGGCATCAAGTCGGGCGTAAATTGGATACGATTAAAACTCAAATCCAAGGCACCTGCGATGGTTTGAATCAAGAGGGTTTTTGCTAGTCCAGGCACCCCAACCAAGAGGCAGTGCCCCTGACAAAATATAGCGGTGAGTAACAAACGAACCGTATCATCTTGACCAACAATGACTTTGCCAATTTCTGCACGGAGTTTTTCGTAGGATTCTTTAAGTGCCTCAGCAGCAGCGACGTCAGAAGAAAACTTCATTTAAGGTTTATGGTTAGTGGTTTATAAATGGTTGTTATGAATATAGCTGTTTGCCGCAAAAAAACAATCGCCGCTAATTATCCTGCAGATTAATACCCATCATTTTACACCCTTGGAACTCTGGGTCTACTTTTATAAAGACATCTTCGATTGCTTTCTTAAACCACTTATCTACCGCTTCTGTTTTTTTATTGGCTAAAACAATGTTAGATAACTTCTCAAAATCGTCTTTCAAACTAGCCGTATGCGGCTCTATTTTACTTTTGTAATAGATGATTCGCATGGCGGTTTTTCCGTCGTCTGTTCGATAGTTCATGGGCGCACTAATCGTGCCAACTTTCATGGTGTCGAGCATCATATACAGACCATAGTCCATCGAAGCATCCAGCGGCAAGCGCGACGAGCCCGACTGTGGGTCTTTCAACAAACCGCCAGCATCAGCCGTACTTTTATCTTCAGACCACGTTTTGGCCACTTTTTCAAACTTCAGCGTATCAGTCTTCATCAAATTATAGAGACTATCCAACACTTTTTTGGGGGCCGACATGTCCATGCGGTTATAATCGGGGCGCAATAAAATGTGACGGGCGTGGTATTCAGCGCCTCGGGTTTCGAGCAATTGAATCAAGTGCAAACCATATTCTGTTTCGATGGGCTCCGATAGTTCGTTGGGTTTGAGTTTTAGGGAGGCTCCTTCAAATTCGGGTAGCATTTCGCCGCGTTTGGCAAAACCAAGATCTCCACCCCGTTGTGCCGACCCTAAATCTTCAGAATAAGCCGAGGCCAATGAGGTAAAATCTTCTCCTTTTTCTACCCGGGCTTTATAATCCAGCAAACGCGCACGCAATTCGTCATTCTGTGCTTTTGTTACTTTGGCATAACGAACAATCTGACCGATTTCAACTTCTGCTGGAATGTAAGGTAGGCTGTCTTTGGGAATGCTATTGAAGAATTTTTTTACTTCACTGGGGGTCACCTTGATGGCTTCCGTAATTTTATTTTGCATTTTTTCGGCTATCATTTCCTGTTTGATAGGCTCACGTAGCTCATATTTAAGGGCTTCAATGCTCTTTCCGTATGCTTCAATGATGTTTTTTTCCGAACCAAAACGCTTGGCCATGTAATCCATCCGGGCAGCTACCTGACTTTCAATCTGCTTGTCTTCAACGATAACGGAGTCAATCTCGGCTTTTGCCAACAGCATTTTATTTACAATCAAGCGCTCCAAAGCTTGGCATATGGTAGGGGCTTGTTGACCTTGGGCCTGAGATTGTGCCTGAATCATGTATTCTTCCAACTCAGAACGCAGTATATAGTAATTGTCAACACGCGCCACCACTTTGTTGAGGCTGGTGCTTTTTCCCTGTCCCTGAGCCCCCATGATGGCAAAATACGCCAATATAAGCGTTGCCAAGGTGGAGCGAAGGACTGAGAGGGAAGATGGGTTTTGAATGAATGTTCTTTTCATAATTTGGTAGGCTACTTCAAAATCGGATTGTCAATTGTTAAACGGACTTACGCCGTTATTTACTTTGCTAAATTACGTAATTCTTCTTCGTTTATCTGTACGACAAACTTTTGGCGCAACTGCGTGAGCCAATTGCGTTCCAATTGTTTTTGGTAATCGTTTATTACGGCACCACGGGCTTCACTGAAGGTTTTGATACGGGCGGGTTCGATTTTGGCAATGGAAACCCATACTTTTTCCTTGTTGACACTTACCAATTGATCGCCAACCTCCCAACGGGCGGCATCTATATAGCGATTTGTCCCTTTGGCAAAAGCTCCTTCTGTGATGAGTATATTGCCTAATTTAAGGGCATTTAGGGCTTTTTCGAGGTCTTTTTTGGAGGTGCTATAATACTGAAAACTTACACGTCGGTTGCGTGAAGCATTGGCCACGGGTTTGAATTTGCCGTAATCTTTCTCGATGATTCTGGTCAGGGGAACATTGTTATTGGTAAGCGCCTTAATGGCATTCTGAAGGCGCAAGGTGGAAACAGAATCTGGTTCGTCGGCATCGCCATAGGCTGAAACTTCGACCGAATAATTTTCATTATTGAGCAGTGTCAATGCCACTTCAAACAGGGCCTCCCGGTGTTTCACACTGAGAATGGTTGATTTGGAAGGAAAAAGTAAATCGGTCCCTTTTCGACGCAATTGATAAGGCTTGGATGCTAGGGCCTCGTGCGCTCTTTTTAGAAGGGTATCACTCTCGCTCACGGCGAGGGTGGCAAAAGCGCGCTCGGGGTAGCGGTAGTTGGCTTTATTTTGTTCCCAATACTGCTTCTGGCCCAACGAGTCGGTCAAGGAGCGCTCCAATACGTTGGATTCCATCGCTTGGGTGTACAAAACGCCGTCGCGCATTTCTGCCATTAATGCCCTAAACTCAGGGTACTTTTTTTCCAAATTTGCTTCTTCGGTTGCGACCAATTGCTGAGTTACTAAATGACGAAAATAACGCTCGGCAAGAATAGGTAAAGACGTGCCTGCTGGGGTGGGCTGTTGACGATTGTAGACGTATTCGAAAAATTGATTGACGCTATAAGGTTGATTCTCAATCTGCATCAGCGTTTTATTTTCAATCGAAGCGTTGAGTGGAGTTTTAAATTTCCATTTGCCTTTTAGCAGGGAGGTGTCAAGTTGGGCTAGGGCGGAGGCTTTGATGGTACTAACTTCCGTCATTTTGGTCGACGCGCGCAGTTTGCTGATTAATGCTTCCCGAATGAGTTCACCGCGAGAATCAGTGGTTACTTTTTGCCGAAGTTGCGGCGCTAATTCAGTAAATGACTCGATGGGTTTGCGATTCATCAGTTTAACAATATGCCAACCGTAGTTGCTCAAAAAAGGATGTGAAATATCGCCGACGCGTTTGAGCGAGAAAGCCACTTCTTCAAAAGCGGGGGTCATGGCTCCTGTGCCAAATTCATGAAGAATGCCCCCGTTGTCTTTGGTGGTTGGCTCGTCAGAATAGTCACGGCACACCACTTCCCAGGCTTCTTGTTGTAGTAAACTGTGGGCTTTTTCTATTTTAGCCTTGGCGGCGGCTTTTCCTTCTGAGGTGGCATTGGGGCTGATGCGTACCAAAATGTGGGCTACCTGAACTTTCCCTCGTGATGTACGACGGTCATTCACTTTAATCAAATGATAGCCTGCACCAGTTCGTACTGGGTCTGTTATCTTGCCAATAGGGGCAGTATAGGCGGCATTTTCGAAGGGATAAACCGTCTGAAAAACGGTGAAATACCCTAAATTTCCCCCTTTTGGACTGGATAAAGCATCCTTTGAAAAACGGGTGGCGGCTTCCTCAAACGTAATTTCTTGTTGGATGATCCGGCTACGCAGGGCAATGGCTGCTCGGTAAGCCGATAAGGTGTCTTCGGGAGAGGCGTCGGGAGATACTGGGATTAAGATATGGGAAGCGCTGACTTCTTGTTTTAAGCGTTCGTAGGCTTGCGCCACGAGGTTTTCCACAAATACTTTGTCAGAAAGGTACGGCTGGGCCAACTGTTTTCGAAAAGAAGCCATTTCTTCACGAAATTCGGCCGTGGTATCTTTGCCGTCACTTTGGGCGGCTATTACTTTCAACTTTAAATTCGTATAAAGTTGAAGGTATTCCCTAATATTGGTTGATTTGGATGTATCGTCCGAAAATTGGTTTTTGGTAAAAGATTGAAAAAATTCATCGGTCGTAAATTTCCGGTCACCTATGGAAAGAATCACAGGTTCTGGGGGAGCCTGTGGTGCCGGTTTGGATGTTTTGCACCCCCATATACTTATAAATACGCCAATAAAACCCCAAAAACAATACTTCATCTTAACTTTTTAAATCTAAACAGGAATGCGCCTTCATTTATTGTGAAGTTTGCAAAGTTACGCCAACTTTCTGAAAGTTTAAACAATACCTCATTTTCGCCCCTTCAATCTATTTTAGCAATTATCTTTGCACATGCGTTATTTTATAGAGGTAAGTTATAAAGGAACAAATTATCACGGTTGGCAACGGCAACCCAACGGCAATACCGTGCAGCAAGAACTTGAGCAGGCGTTGGCCATTATCCTGCGCCAGCCCGTTGAAATCATCGGTAGTAGCCGAACAGATGCGGGCGTCCATGCCGAGCAGCAATTCGCGCACTTTGACGTAGAAAATCCTATTATTGCTCCCGACCGCGTGGCATTGGGGCTGAATAGCCTTTTGCCCAAAGACATTGCCGTACCCAAAATTGTGGCCGTCAGACCCGATGTTCATTCGCGTTTTGTGGCTACGCACCGCTGTTATGAATACCGCATTATTTTTCAAAAAAATGCCTTTCTTACCGATTTAGCTCACGTATTTCGACCCGAGTTGGACGTTCGGCGAATGAACGAGGCCGCCGCATTGCTGCTACAATACACCGATTTTGAATGCTTTAGTAAAATTCATACCGATGTCAAAACTTTTTTGTGTACCATTGAGCAGGCCTATTGGGAGGAAACTCGATTGGGACTGGTATTTCGTATCAAGGCCAATCGTTTTTTGCGGGGCATGGTGCGGGCCATTGTGGGTACTTTGTTGGAGGTGGGGCAAGGGAAAAAGTCGTACGCGGATTTTGAACAGTTGATTATTTCCAAGAACCGTAAAAATGCCGCTGCTCAAGCGCCAGCCTGTGGACTGTTTTTGGTGGAAGTAGGCTACGATTGGGCATCGATCATGGATGATATCTAACGTCGGCGCGGTATTTAACGTCGGCTAGGCTCTAAGCCTCGCCGACGTTCTGTCTAAGCCTCACCCACGTTATAAGACGTTCATAAAACTGACACACTTTAACGTATATATTCACTTGAAGAAAATTGGGATTATATTATTGGCGGCTGGCGAATCCAAGCGCATGGGCTCGCCTAAACAACTGTTGGACATTGGCGGGAAAAGCCTACTGCGTCGGACGGCAGAAGTGGCTTTGGCAACAGATTGTTATCCTGTTGTATTAGTTATTGGGGCCAATAAAGCTCAAATCGCCCCCGAAATCATTAATCTGCCGCTGACCGTCATTGATAACCCCATGTGGCCCGAAGGGATGTCGTCGTCGGTGAAGATGGGAATGGCAGGGTTGTATATGACTTACAAAGACGTGGATGCCGTATTGATTTTGGTGTGCGACCAGCCGTATCTTTCGGTGTCACTATTGGAGCGCATGATTGAAATTTATGAAGCAAAACAACCGCCAATTGTTGCGTGTAAGTACGGCGACCAGATTGGCGTTCCAGCCTTATTTGACCGTAAAATGTTTGACGAACTATTGACCCTGACAGGCGATAAAGGGGCGAAGCCCGTTGTTATGAATCATTTGGACGAAGCGTACCTCGTAACTTTTGAAGCAGGAAGCGTAGATTTGGATACCCCCGAAGATTACAAAGCCTTTCAGAATGGATAATTTTAGGTAGAGACGCGCAGCCGGCAGACTACACTTCAAAAATTTTGTTGCGCTTCAATGGCTTTTCTATAACGTCGCTTAAAAAAGCAAATTTGTCGCTGAATAGTAAGCTGGTTTTATAATTTCCTTATTTTTGAATGTTACGTTCTAACCGATGGGATGAAGTTTTTTTCACTTCAACCGATTAAGGCCATTCATCAAAACTAGACCAAGCATGAAAAGAAGGGATTTTATTCAGTTGTCAAGCATGGGCTTGGG
>JAIXPV010000487.1 GCA_027486105.1 Runella sp.
AATGAGTTACACAGGCATCTGGCCACCAGACTGGGACCCCTACTTCAAAGTAAAGGTGGATAAAAAGCCCCTCATTGAGCGTTTGAGGGTCGCAGGAGCGCTTATCGCTGCCGAGATAGATAGATTGCTCCTGATGGAGCAAAATTACGGCAGGGGCAAAGGATTAAACACCGAAGGTGTGGACCCTATGTATGGGTTTAAAGGGGAAAGTACTATTACTACCGAAGAAGAAATCAACAACCTCATCAAAACACTAGGCGTTGATACCAACCTTATCAGCGACGGCTACCACACCTTTGGCGAATTGTACGAACACCGTATTGTCAACTTCATGACTTTGTGCTACTGGGTATATGCTCGGTGCTCTGACAGAGGAAACGACCCCGAAATTTGGCGCTCCAAAGCCCATTCCGATGGCTCAGTTTGGGATGGCTGGTTTATTCTTGGCATCAACAAACGCAAGGGTGAGCAAATTACTTACCATCTACCCATGAGCAAATGGGATGAATGTGACAGGTTTTACCCCGAAACTTTAGACCGCGCCCCCGAATGGGATGGCCACACTTCCGCTGACGTTCTGGAGCGCCTCAAAAACCTGTAATGACTATGGAAAACGTTTTAGATTTCAAATGGAGGGATGGTGTTAAGGAGGTATTCCCAGCACACCCGATGGTTAAAAATTGGCTGTTTACCGAAGATACGGAAGATGAAGCGTTATTGGCACACTGTATGGCCGTTGTAGCCGAAAAAAGCGGCATGACCGCCAATGACTTGCACCATATTTTCCCAGCCGTCCTGCGTATGTTGAAGAATGATAGTGAGTGGTCAAAATAGCATTTCAATAACCCTTATCCAATGAAGCAATTTCTTAAATCAATACTCCAAGACTTCTCGTGGTACCGCAAATGGAGGGGTGGTGTATGGCATCGAAATATGTACCGCTTTGATATAAATGTTTTTTATGTCTGGGAAAAAGTACCATACCCCATAAATAACTGGCCCAGAACCGTAGAAACCGAGGTGTACCCCAACCCCAACAAACAAACTTTTACCCCCTATATCATGGAAATGCAATTTGATATTATACAGTACTGCCGAGAGGCCCACGAAGCGGCCAAGCAAAAAGGATGGTGGACTGGGAGTACGCCATACAACACCCGTTTACTCCTTGTGATTTCGGAACTTGTGGAGTGTATGGAAGCCGACCGCGAAGGCAAGTGTGCGGACTTAAAGGGCTTTGAGAAGCGGATGAAAGAAATCAGAGAATCCCTCAATCCATCCCAGACGGGCTCCTACCTTACCCATGAAGACTACATGAAACAGGTCTTTGTGGCCAAATACAGGCACTACATCAAAGGCTCTATCGAAGAGGAACTGGCTGATGCCGCCATCCGTATTTTTGACCTTTTGGGGTACGAAATGACCCCAGAGTCGGGAACCTTTGTCGCTATTGAGGGTGGCGAAAAGTACGTTACAGACCTTTGGCCACCTATCCCCAAGCAGCTGGCCAATTTCCCCAAAGACGAAACTTTAGCAGAGCAGCTTCACCATATCATCACCAAATATTTTGGGCGTCGCTCTGTACAGCAACTTACCGAAGCTTTGGGTATGATATTCCTTATTGCCGAACAGCAAAAGGTTGACCTCCTACGCCATGTCAACTACAAAATGGAATTCAATAAATGTAGGGCTCTAAAACACGGAGGCAAGGCTTACTGATATGCACGCAGATTTAAAGGGCGCTTTGGCCCAAATAAACAAAAGCTACAAAGCATTCGAACACAAGGGGCAGAAAATGTCTAAAAAGCAGGTTCGAGCAGTTCTGGAATACGGAATCGGTAAGGGGTACAAAACAACGGAAGAGTTGTCGGACTCAGAAGTAGATGAAATTTTAGGAAAGCAAAACCAATAATCCCATGACCACAACATACAGACAACTTTTATTATCCCTCACTGAAGAGCAATTGGACCAGCCAGTTCGCTACTTGAGCGAAGAGGGCGAGGTTCACGAACTTCAATTAACCATCACCAAAGAGGATATAGGCAGGACGCCAGACTACGAAGAGGGTGTCTCTATTCGCTCATCCTTTGAAGATGAAATCGCTCAGGGTGCCGAATTCGAGGTAACGTACCCTAGTGGCACCGCCTTTTTATTTCCTTACACAGAAACTAAAACACCCAATGATGGACAATAGAATTTTTAACGTCAATGGCTCGGGGAAAGGTATGCTCCTCGACACCCTAAAACTCGCTTTTCTCCAAGAGGGAGATAGGACTACCGCCAAGGGGTACTCAATCAGCAAAAAGCATGGCATGATTTTGTACTGGGCCGAACGAAACGGAAAGGAGGGGTATATTCCATTTCCAACAAAAATGGATGCCAGTACTATCCTTGAATTTATTTGGACTTGGCTCAATTCAGATGAAGCAAAAGAGATAACCTGTGTTGGAGACGACGCCGACCATAACCACGACGGCCACAATAGTTTAGGCTGGAGAGTATTTTGTGAGGGTTGGGGCCATGTTGATGGTAAACATGGGACAATTGTGGCTGTCAAACCAGCTTATATGTGGCATGGAAAATAAAAATCCAATGAAACTCATCCAACTCACTGACGCCCAGATATGGAAATTAAAGCCAGGCGATGAGGTATACACCAAGTTTGGTACTAAGCTGGTGTACCTCTACCACCACAGAACGCAGGGGTTCCCAGTCTACAAACACTGTATCACGGAAAGCTATGAATTTCCCAAAAAAGTGTACGTACCAGCGCCAGAGTGTATCCCGCTGCGAAATAATCTGGGAGCCATGCAAGCCCCGCCAGACGGCAAACAACCTGTTGTACCGCAAAGCATCAAGGAGCGGTTTCTGGACTTCGCCCATGACCCAAAACTAAGGATGGATACCCCAGAAGTGCAGGAAAAATTCAAAGGGGAATGCGCTATCCTAAGAAGGCTAAAGCTGGACCACGCAGAATATGTTATCGTAAAACTTAAACAACAAAGACAAAAGAGATCATGGAAGTAGTAGGTATCAACGATTTAAAGAAGGGCGACACTGTTATGTTTCACGACCCAGAGAACGTTTCGTGTCATGCTATTGTCACCGTCAAGGAGGTGGATGGCTACCTTGTGTCCATTGAAGAAAGCGACCTTCGTTGCATTTTTCAACAGGAGGACCCTATCATTCGCCTCGCCACCCATGGGGTAGTGCCTACGGTTATGATTGAAGCCAAGGAGATGCAACTCAACTTCAATGATTCATGGAGGAAGGAATTGGAGTTGGCTTTGGACAAACCGTACCCTAAAGCCATCAAGACCATGGACCAGTGGGAAAAGTCGGGGCTTAACCTAGATGATTTCCTGCAAATGGGTGATGAAATTGACGAGGACTTATCCAATTATCTTGGAGAGGTGGTAGCCCCACAGTATTGTAGCCACGAATTCACCCAAACAGGGGAGGCTTCCAAGACGGAGGACGGTGTAATGTTCTACTCTACCGTAGGGCGCAGGGATGATCGCTATTTTTATTTGGGTGTTCTTCCAGAATTTAAACATCCAGAGTGGTAATGGCACAGTACAGCAAAATTGAGTGGACACACTCCACCTTAAACCTGTGGTCAGGATGCACCAAGGTGCATGAGGGTTGCGATCACTGTTACGCAGAAGCTTTGTCCCATAGATGGGGCAACGACGTGTGGGGCAATGATAAACCGAGAAAATTAACCAAGTCGGCCCCAGCGGACCTTCTCCATTTTCAGCGTACGGCAGCGCAGGCAGGCAAAGTTTACCGAGTATTTGTCGGGTCCATGATGGATATTTTCGAGAAACCAATGCCCCTTATTGACACCAAGGGCTTGGAGGTTATGTCAGAGGATAAGCCCGTATTAACGAGCCACTTGCGACAACGGCTGTTTGAGCAAATATCTCAGGGAGTGTACCCCAATCTTCTATTTCTGTTTCTCACCAAACGGGAGACAAATATCAACAAGTATATACCAGAAGATTGGAAAGTAAACCCGCCCTCCAATGTAATGTTTGGCGCTTCCGTTGTAAACCAAACCACTTTTGACCGAGTGACCGAGAACATGAAAGCGGTAAACGGAAAAAAGTTTCTCAGTATCGAACCGCAACTGGATTTCATCAAACTCGGAAACCTTCAGGGAATTGACTGGATAATCCAGGGAGGGGAGAGTGGCCCCCGTAAAAGACCCTTCAAAATCGAATGGGCCTACTCAATGCGTGACGAAGCACAGTCTTTGGGTATACCCTATTTTTTCAAGCAAATTGATAAAATACAGCCCGTGCCAGAAGACCTAATGATTAAGCAATTTCCTTTCTAAAAATGACCTCATCCCAAGAATACGAACTCAAAAAAGGCGACCGATTGTACACTATAACACGAGGCACTGGGGACCTGTCCCTGCATATTATAGTTGACGTCACCGAAACAAAGGCTATCACTGGGAGCAGGGTAAGACTACCCAGAAAGCTTTCGCCAAGCAAAGATGGCTCTTATTCCATTGGTATCCTTCCATTCAATACAGGCAACCGGATACCAACAACGTACTTTCTCGAAACGCCCGAGTTGGAGCGTAGGTACAACCGGATGTTGCAGCAGGATGTCGCTCGTACGCTTATCAGGCAGGTGAGCAATATTAATACCACACCTTACACCGACCAGCAGTTACAAACGCTTATTAACCAGCTTGATTCAGTCCTAAATATCCGACCATGAACCTTTTCCAGAAGATTGCGCTGAGGCTCTATCCAAGGCTTCTGCACGAAGCAAACAAAGAACCTCACCTTTTCTCCAAGGAGGAGTTTTATGCGCTTAAAAGCTGTGTTCTAGAAAATTTGGGCCGTGCTGATTGGTGGGACGCCCAGTACCTGCCTGGAATAAAGTGTCGGTCTTGCGGAGGAAGTGGACGGCATCCTAAGTATTCCCAGTCGGGCAAGATTTACGATTACGCTGACTGCTGGCATTGCACTTCGGGGTGGTATAAAATGCCAAAGGTTGTAAAGCTTGATCGCTTCCATTTAGGCCCCTATGTTTTTCACCAGCCAGACGATGCAATCTATTTTTTTAGCAAGTCTGATGCCGAAAAGTCATTACTTATGCGAAATTCACATGAAAGAATAGAAGGCTGGGTAACGCATGGGGAGCCTAATAGGACCTTAGCCCTGCTATTTTACTGGGTTATGGCCCCTTCGTGGACAGCCCGTAGAATAGCGGCAAGGTACTCTGGCAAGTCGTGGTATACATCATGGAGCCTTCGGTATCCTTTACGGTTTATCAACAACATTTTGTACCTCAGACGCTACACCGCCCATGGTGTCATAGAAAGTATTATCACCGACCTTATAGGACATTGCAGAATGCCCTACATCACCTACTATGGCGAAAAAACCTCATATACCGACCCCGACCTTCCCTTCTGATGTGGTGGGGCTTTACCAATCCATTGACGGCTTTGATTACGAAGTCTGGATTGGAAACAAGGGGCAACTGTGGCTCAAATGCCTGAATTGCCCTCTCAAAAGCGAGAGCGTTGAAACCGAGGCTGCATACATACAACGATTAATTGATTTCAAAACCTTAAAAAGACTCCAAGATGATACAAAATATCAATGAATTTTTTCAGAACGACCCCCGGCTCTTGGTATGGATTGTCGTATTAATCATCTGGCTCCTAATCTCCATTGCGGTGGATGCTTACAGGTACAAGCAAAAAGACCGCATGAACCGATTTGAGATACACCTAACCCATCCTTACGATCAAGGAACACTAATCAAAAACGGGGATGGTCACTGTGAATTTTTGGTAATCAAATGCGAAAATAAGGCACCGGGCCTCTACGTACACACTGTCAAAATTTACAAAAAACTCACCCCTTATAACCACTTTTTAGAACGCATAATCCTCTTTTTTAACCATGACTAAAGGAATCTACATTCACAAAAGAACAGGGGAAGCCTACGAACTACTAGATGATAAGGTCATCAACAAAGACTCGGAATCCCGATGCTGTCTATACTGCAAAGTTGGAGATGTCCAGCAGTGGTACGTTCGAGAAATCTCTCATTTTCAAAAATCATTCACCCTCAAAAAAGACTAATTATGCTTCAAAAAGCCAATGACATTTGCTCTCGCATTACAATGAGAGTACTAAACACCGAATTCTACCTAAGAGTGGAAAGGGATAACAAGGAAGAGTACCTGAGCAATGGCAGGGTGTTCCTTCAGGTGGTTTACTTCGCACCATGCACCAAGACCAAGGAATTCAAGGAATGGCACGGTCGTAAGTGGTACCTGTCCGAGCACATGACGGAGGATGAAGTAGTCAAAACTGCGTGGTGTGCCCTAGAAGCCGCTGTAAAGCACGAAACCATGGAAGGCTTTAAGGTGGATGGTATTATCCTTTTTAACCCCCACATCAACTTTGAAGCCCTGCTTAGGGTATCGCACGAAGAAGTAAAACGCGAACTACAAAACCAAGAACCATGATCAACTCAATCACAATAACAGGCGCTGACGACAACATAAGCCCTCAAGACCCTATTAATTTAAGCAAGTTGTACCCCTTTGTGGAATGGGGCCTACTGTTTTCGCCAAAAAAACAGGGCACCCCACGTTACCCTACCCAGGAATGGCTGGAAGAATTGATTACCCTCCGCTTTAAGGATAGAATGCTGAGTGGCTTTAAAAACGAAGTTAAGTTCTCCATGCACTTGTGTGGTACGTGGGTGGATTTAGCTTTTGAGGGCAGCTCTCTAGTTCAAAAACTGCTTGAGAAGTACAACTTCTTCCAGAGAATCCAATTCAATTGTAGGGGCCACAAAAAATATAAAATTGATTATCCCAACTTTTTGCCATCCCACAAAACCTATATTTTCCAGCATGAGCCTACCAACCCTGGGCCGTTTCAAACCGCCAAAGACGCAGGACTCAAATGTGCTATCCTTTTTGACGATTCAGGTGGTAAAGGAATTTTACCTACTGAATGGCCGTACCCTGACCTTCACAATACGTGTGGCTATGCAGGGGGGTTAGGGCCCGACAACTTATACCAGCAAATGATGTCCATTCATTTACGCTCTGGGATGAAGAAGGTATGGATTGATATGGAATCTGGGGTTCGCACCAACAACAATTTTGACCTGAGTAAGGTCCTTAGCTGCTTAGAAGCCTACAAAGATTTCAACACCTTCAGGAGTCAAAATAAGTACTCCAAATAAGTACTCCAACCCTGTATAATACAAAAATTTTCTCTATAAACCCCCAATAACTCGTAATCAAACTTAATATAATACAATATGGACCCTCTAAAAATTGTCAACATCACCCTTGCCGTAGGGTACAGCTTACTATTTGTTATCATCGTCATCTTAGCTTGGCTGAGATACCGAGAAAATCGCAACCGCCAAAACTTTGAGCTCATTATTCGCCACAGCAAGGTCCAAAGAAAGGTGGGGGACGTGTTCATTGACGAACGCACTGGCAAAAAAATGCAGGTGCTGTCCATTGATGCCGTTCGCAAAGATGGCTCCCTTATTATCAAATGTGCCACTATACCCAAACAACCCCTATGAAAGGATTACTATTCACCGAACCCATGTTTCGTGCCGCCACCCGCGAAATTGACCCCAAAACCCAAACCCGTCGTATGGAAAGTGGGCTAAGGGATGTCAATAAACACCCCGAACGATACGAATTGTGGCCAGATGACGAATTGAGCAACAAAGGGGTATTCGTTATTCGAGAACGCCATCCAAAGGGAAATATTGATATAGAACACCTGTCCCGTTATACCCCAGGAGAGGTGGTGTATCTGAAGGAGCCTTTTAAAGTAATCAATTATCGCCAAAGCTATGCTGTTATTTTCTACAAATATTCAGAACGCTACGATACCGTACCCATTTCCGAAAAAACCTTTGCTGCTCTGAAAATGTGGAATCGTATCGGGAGTATGGTATCCCCTATGATGATGTTTG
>JAIXPV010000660.1 GCA_027486105.1 Runella sp.
AAGTATCAAAAGAACAATACGATTGATCAAACAGATGTACGCGCCGGCGATGAATACGTTTACGGTGTGCATCCTGATTCCGCGGCTCGTCAGACCAAGATTAAATATACGGCTAAGCCTGAACTAGAACTACGTACAAACAGTATTCGTGAAAAAATGTTCGGAGCAGCTACGGCAGAAACTACAGCTCCAGCGGCAGCACCTGCCGCGGCTGATTCAGCAGCACCAGCTGCCAAATAAATTTTTGGTATTTGATATAAATACGAAGCGACGTTTGAATAAGCGTCGCTTCTTTTGTTTCCTAAAAACTCATTTTCCTATGAAAAAGTTATTCCAAATTTTGAGTATCTCGCTCTTTTGCAGCGTTGGCGTTTTGGCCCAATCGGCCGAAGAGGCAGCGGTCAAAGTGCCTATTCAGCAGTTGTTTGACGGAATGAAAAAGAGCGATTCGACCTTGGTGCGCCAATCGTTGATGCCAGGCGCACGTCTTGAGTCGATTGCTAAGACCAAATCTGGTGAAGTCACCGTACGTTCCGATTCGTTTGAAGGATTTTTGAAAAGCATCGGCAAAGCTACCCCTGGTGATTTGGACGAACGCCTGAGCGCGGTCGATATTCGCATCGACGGCGAAATGGCCACGGCTTGGACGCCCTATAAATTTTATTACAAAGGTAATTTCAGCCATTGTGGGGTCAATGCGTTTCAATTGGTCAAAACTGCCACCGGTTGGAAAATCCTTAGCATCATCGACACCCGCCGCAAAGAAGGCTGTGAATAATGTAGGGGCAGGGCTTGCCTCTGCCCAATAAAATGCCAGAGTAATAAAAAAGAAAAACAAAGGCGGTTGTAAGCAATCGCCTTCCTACTTCAAAAAAAACGCGGTTATGAGTAACCGCTTTCACTAACTATTATGCGTTACGTAGGAGATATATCAAGCACCGATCATTATAAAATTGCCCTTTATACATGGAACGGTAAGTACATCGTCAAGGTCGAAGCGGGCTTGTATGAGCAAACGTACAAAGTTAGTGAAATGGATTTTTTGGGCGACGAAGCCGATATTCGTAAGCTCTTTGCCGACGAAGTATTCCTGAAAACCATTTTTGCGCGTTTCAATCAAATGCACACCGATTTTCAGGAAGCCATAGAACGGAATGAGTAAATCACCGCAACGACGCGCCATGCAAAGACGCTGAGGGGTAGAGTTTTTTAATTTTTCTCTGCTTCTTAGCGTCTTTGCATGTATTAAATCACTTCAATTCACCAGGAATAACGTTTATTTTTTTCGCTAGGTTATTCCTTAAAATCGTCACTTCACTGCGTTTTCCGATGGTTTTTTCGGTAAGTAGTTTATGTAAATCGTCCACCGAGCCAACTGGGTTTCCTTCAAAGCCCACAATAATATCGCCCGCCCTAAATTCTGAGTTATACGACACGCCGTCGGCTTCTACGCTCACGATGTAGATTCCTGTTTTGGTCTGTAATTGATTGTACTGCATGATGCGGTCGGTGAGGTTAATGAGTTGCCCCGCAATCCCCAAATACCCCCTGCGTACGCGCCCTTGCATGATAAGCTGACCAGCTACCTGCGCCGTGATGTTGGAAGATACCGCAAAACACAGCCCTTGGGCGGGCAAAATGACGGCGGTATTGACGCCGATGACTTCCCCGTGGGAGTTGACCAACGGCCCGCCCGAATTGCCCGGATTGAGGGAAGCGTCGGTCTGAATAACATCATCAATCAAACGCCCCGACTCTGAGCGTAACGTGCGCCCCAAGGCGCTGATGACACCCGCCGTAACGGTGTACTGAAATCCGTAGGGGTTGCCGATGGCAATGGCGATTTGGCCTACTTGAAGGTTTTTAGAGTTGCCAAAAGAAACGGCCTTCAGCGCATCACCGTAGATTTTCAACACGGCAAGGTCGGTGGCGGGGTCACGACCAATGATTTGGGCTTCAAACTCACGCCCGTCTTGCAGTAGAGCTGAAATTTTGGTGGCACCCGCCACCACGTGGTTGTTGGTAATCACAAAACCATCTGACGAAATCACAAACCCTGAGCCAGTTCCCTGGCTTTCGTGGGGTGTGCGACTGCGGGGGTCCTTTTTGCCGCTCACTTTGACTTGAACGACCGAGTTGCTGACTTTTTTAGCTACATTTACCACCGTTTGGGAGTAAGCATCGAGTAAAGGTGCATCATTTTGAAAGACTGAACTTCCGCCCTCGGCGACGTCAGTACTTGAGTTGGTGAAAGTTATCATGGTGTTTGAGAATGAGAAAAACCGATTGCTTCAATCCACGTTCCATGGCATAAAAAACGACATTTTGACAGACAATGACCTTCGAACAATACCTTATCACCAAAAAAATTGACATAAAGGCATTTCGCCAACACGAAGCGGAGCGTTTTCAGGAATGGGAATCGCTGTATGCACAAGTACACCCCGAGAGCTTCACCGCCCAAAAAAAGTTTTTAATCAATGATATTCGCAGAAAGTATCTGTTAAAAAGCGGTGAATAGAAGGTTAGAATAACGGCTTTTGTGATTTATAGCAATAGTAAATCATAAAAATGATATGAGCCTTTTCCCTTCTTATGTTCGTTGCCTCTGTTTTCTTTTGTTTTTTACTTCTTTGGCTTTTGCCCAGCAAAAACCCAACATCATTATGATTTTGGTGGACGACATGGGTTGGGGTGAAGTAGGCGTATACGGTTCGAAATATTGTCAAACACTTCATCTGGACAATCTTGCCAAACAGGGGTTGAGATTCACGAATTTTTATGCCAACTCTACCGTGTGTTCGCCTACCCGGGCTGCCCTGATGACGGGGCGTTATCCCGATTTGGTGGGTGTGCCTGGCGTGATTCGGGGCAACGTCGAAAATAGTTGGGGATACCTTTCACCTAAAGCCATAATACTCCCTCAGGTATTGAAAACGGCTGGTTATCAGACCGCGATGGTCGGGAAATGGCACTTGGGACTGGAACCTGAAAATCACCCCAATCGAAGGGGATTTACGCATTTTCACGGGTTTTTGGAAGATATGATGGATGATTACTACACGCACTTGAGAGAAGGGAAAAACTGGATGCGACTCAACGGGCAGGTTATTAATCCAGAAGGCCACGCCACCGATTTGTTTACTCAATGGGCCATTGATTACCTGAACACCCAAAAGAAAAACCCCACGCCTTTCTTTTTATATTTAGCGTATAATGCCCCTCATTTTCCCGTTCAACCGCCCCAAGAATGGTTGGAAAAAGTAAAAAAGCGTAATCCGAATCTCTCCGAAAAACGGGCCAAACTCACGGCCCTGATTGAGCATTTGGACGAGAGTATCGGCAAAGTAATGGCGGTGCTGCGCCAAAATGGGCAGGCCGAAAATACCCTTATTGTTTTCAGCAGCGACAACGGTGGCTTGCTGTCGGACGAAGCCGATAATGGCATTTGGAAAGGGGGCAAACAGACAATGTACGAAGGAGGAATCCGGGTGCCGACCATCGCCGTTTGGAAGAATAAAATCAACGCCAATACGAAAACGGATTTTCGAGCCCTTACCATGGATTTACTTCCCACTTTTTGTGAAGCTGCGGGGGCGAAAATCCCATCCTTCGTAGACGGAAAGTCTTTTTTATCCGTGCTGAAAGGAGCGCCCAAAACAACCTCCGATAGGCCCACTTTCTGGGTACGGCGGGAAGGCGGCGCATATGGCGGACAAGAGTATTATGCCTTGCGGGAGGGAAACTGGAAAATCTTGCAAAACGCGCCTTTTGAGGCGTTTCAGCTCTTCGATATGTCGAAAGACTCTCTCGAAACAACGGATGTTAGAAAAGCCAACAAGCCAATTTATGACGCACTAGAAAAACAGTTGAGACGGCACATTCAAAAAGCAGGCTCGGTTAACTGGCAAAAGTAGCCGCGTGCATCTACCTGAATTATTTAAGTAAAAGCATCTTCTGTTACGCTTATTATCAAGAGATTATTCACCTTTTTATATCATGTTCAAAAAAGCCTTTCTCTTTTGTCTCGCGGCTACGGCTGGTATCGTGGCTTTGACGGGATTTAATCCGTCCAAAAACACAAGACGTGTTGCTGCTTCTCCCAAAAATGTCATCTTCATTTTGGCCGATGACCACCGCTATGATGCCATGGGTTTTATGGGAAAATTCTCGGGTTTACAGACCCCTAACCTGGATAAAATGGCCGCCCAGGGTGCGCATGTACAAAACGCCTTTGTGAGTACGGCCCTTTGTTCGCCGAGCCGGGCGAGTATTCTTTCGGGCCAATATGCGCACACGCATCAGGTGGTTGATAACTTTGCACCATTGCCGCCCAATACCAAGTTTTTTCCGTCATATTTACAAAAAGCAGGGTACAAAACCGCTTTCTTGGGCAAATGGCACATGGGTAACGCCGACGACGCCCCCCAACCGGGGTTTGATTATTGGCTGAGTTTCAAAGGGCAGGGACAGTATTACAACCCCACATTCAACATCAACGGCAAACAGGTAACCCACAAAGATGGTTATACCACTGATCTGCTGACCGACTATGCCATTGAGTGGATGGATAAGCGAGACAAAAACAAACCGTTCTTTTTGTACCTCTCCCACAAGGCTGTTCATGCCGATTTTCAACCCGCCAAGCGCCACGCTGGCAAGTACAAAGATATGCCGATTCAGTATCCCGCATCCATGTATCTGACCAAAAGCGATACCAGTAAAATTTGGGGCAAAAATGCGAAAGACCCTGAAACGGGGGTGGTAAAAAGCAACATGAAAGATATGCCCAATTGGGTCAAAAATCAGCGATATAGTTGGCACGGCGTAGATTATCTTTATCACGGAACCATTAGTTTCAATGATTTTTATCGTCAATATTGCGAAACCCTTCTTGGTGTCGATGAAAGTGTAGGCCGGGTAATGAAGTACTTGGAAGATAATGGATTAGCCGAAAATACGTTGGTGATTTACATGGGTGACAATGGATTCAGTTTCGGTGAGCGCGGCCTAATTGACAAACGCCATGCTTATGAAGAATCCATGCGGGTGCCGATGTTGGTGAGTTGCCCATCGGTGATAAAACCCAAAACTAAGCTCACCAATGTGATTCAGAACATCGACATTGCGCCCACGATTTTGGCCTATGCGGGCTTGGCTACGCCCCCTCAAATGCAGG
>JAIXPV010000418.1 GCA_027486105.1 Runella sp.
CTAAATATCAAATTGAGGGTTATCGAGTAGTGGGAGTATTTAATCCTTTACCTATTTCAAAAACTACTGCTGAAAGATTGTTAGCCTTGCAAAAGGACACTCCCCCCCCCGAGCCTGTTCAGGGGCAGTAATGTAGACGAAAAATAGACATGGGTCCACGTATAGAATAATTTAGCTATTTACCCTGCTCCAATTAGTATAACCGTTTATAATTAGAGAAAAATCCGTAATTTTTTATACTAAAACGAAAACGGTATAAAAATGAAGGAGAACCGTAGCAAATCTATCGACGCTCAAATCTCAACGATTTGGGGCAGTAAAAAAGGACAAATCTGTCGAGGTTTGGGGCTTAATAGTATGATAAGATTTGCTCGCTATTTACTTTTTCGGCCAATCGTTTCGTTTCTTAGCCAAATCAATCACCTACCCCCAACACTACGGCTCATATTTATCCACCTCAAAGCAACCTTTCTCTACCTATTTTGCATCTGCTTCTAAAAACCTTACAGCCACTGCGATGCAATCACGTTCCGAACGCCGCCACTACCTTGATTGGATACGGGTATTAGCCTTTTTTTTGCTAATTTTTTTTCATTGCGCCATGCCTTTTGTCACTTTCAATTGGGAAGTAAAAAATGCGGAGACCTCCGTCGGGCTAACGCGCTTGATTTATTGGCTACACCAGTGGCGCTTACCGATGCTGTTTTTTATTTCAGGGGTGGGAATTCATTTTTCGTTAAAAAAACGGTCGGTAGGAATGTTCGCCCTTGAGCGGGGGGAGCGTTTATTCGTGCCACTGCTGTTTGCTATGTTTTTTATGATTCCCGTGCAGGTGTACATCGAGCGATTGCAGCGGGGGCAGTTTAGGGGCACCTACGCGGCATTTTATCCCAGTGTCTGGGAGTTTGTACCCTACCCCGACGGAACCCTCACGTGGAGTCATTTATGGTTTGTCGTCTACTTGTTTGTCTTTTGTTTTTTGCTACTGCCTATTTTTGCTTTTTTTAAATTAAAAGCAATTAATTCTTTTAAAGACAAAATAACGAATAGACTCACGCACCCCTTGGCCGTAGGCGCGTTAGTTTTTCCTTTTACACTGTATTATTTTATCCTGTACCTCGATTATCCCGAGCAGCAAAGCCTACTCGACGACTGGTTTCTGTTTGTGTCTTCGCTTACCTTCGTAGTGTATGGGTATCTTTTGGGAGGAAGTTACGCCTTTTGGCAAACTTGCGAGCGTTTCCGTTTTTATTATCTATGCACGGCAATCATCTGCATTGGCATCCTGCTTTACAAGTATTGGTGGACTTTAGATTTACCCAAAGTAAATGACAGCCGACTGTATATATACGGAATTTTAAATTCCGTCCACATCTGGACGTTGATTCTGGCAGCAATAGGATTTGCAAAGAAACACCTGAATTTTTCTACATCATTTTTAAAATATACCAATCAGGCGGTATACCCCTATTATATTCTCCATCAAACGGTAATTGTCGTAGCTGGGTTCTTTGTAGTACAATGGTCTTTGCCCATTGTGATTAAGCTCCTACTTTTGATTTGCATTTGCTTTTCAATCGTAGCCGTGCTTTATCAGTGGCTGATAAAACCGTTTATCTTTACCCGAATTTTATTTGGTTTAAAACCCAAACAAAGCCTATCTAAAGAAGAATCAGTGGCGGTCTAGAGGTAATAATAAATTCTCAAGAAAGCCATGTCGTGCAGAAAATCCAGCTTATCAATTTCGATTCGGATGATTTTCAGCCCCGTGCGGTCCCGCAAATCGGCCATCAATTCTTCGCGACGCGCGGCGGAGGTGAGCGAAATTTTGTCGTACATAATTTCCTTGCTGTACTCCCTCGGAAAGACAAAATCTCCGTCAAAAAGAAAAGTCAAAAATAGCATTACCGTGGTAAGGATGGCCGTAATTCCGACAGAATTGGCCGATAGCCCATGAATGAGCCCCAACGCAATGGACAAAAAAAGATAAGTCATATTTCGCATGGTTATGCCTTCAGTCCGATAACGTAGCATCGAAAATACCGCAAATAGCCCAAACGCGGCCCCCATCGAAACCTCTACCTTATTAATCAGATAGGTTACGGAGAAGATGATGAGATTAAAAGCAAAAAAAGAGAAAATAAACTCGCGGTTTCGATATATGGGATAATAAATCAGCCACAGCAAAATCGCCATACTAAACACATCAAGACCAATTTGAAAAATGAGTTCATGAAGTAAAACATTGGACATATTCGTAACGTTGTTTCAGCTTTTTAACACTTATTGAATCGGTTAATTCTCGTCAGAATCGGTTTAATGGCATTTGACCTCAACGAAGGCTCTACGCTAGCAAGGCCCAAGCAATATTTACTAACGCCTCCCTCCCGTATCTCTTTTTCTTTCATCAGATTTTTGAATGGGCTTACGCTCCCTTTTTCCTGTTGGACATCCGCAATGACTAGATTGGGATAGGCGACCGATTTTGAACGCCACCGAAACCACACGTTTAAATCAAAAGTTAATCTCTCCCTTGTTTCTGGATGGACCAACATAATGCGATGGTAGTAAATCCAAACTGCGGGCTCTAAACTTGATACATCGATTGGTATATTTTGGATTAGTAACTGTCTGCCATTTCCTGAAATATCTTCCGACAAATCATCGAGCGGTATGCGTTGGGTTTGGGTAAAGTTTTTATTGTTTCGGGATTTTAGTTCAAAATATTGTCCATTTGTTTCCACTTGCCGCCAACTACGAATTTTGTAGCGTTTCAACTTTCCCGCCAAATGTTGGTAATAAAAAACACGCTCTGGTGTATCAAAATAAAGCGTATCGTACTGAAAAAGCCTTTTACCTTCAAAATGAATCAATTGGTAATGCGGCCGAATCTTCTGGATTATCTCTTCTAGATACGTTTTATCAAAAAGGTACCTAGCGTCTATCCGGTCCATGAACCAGACAGACGCTTTTTTGTCCATTGCAATTCCTCGCAAATCATTGAGTAGAGGTAGGCTCATTTGGCACAGCACTATGGTTATAAACAAAAAAGGGTACGACAAAAATCGTACCCTTTTTTACCTATAAGTATATTTTTAAAGAAAAATATATTCTAAAGAAGCCAAAAACGCATTGAAAGGATTATTTTCAAGCAACGCCAAAGTTTAGTTTATGACTTCTTCCTCTTTTTTTCTGACCGTAATCACGAGGGTTTCAGCGCCATCTTCATGGTCGGCTAAGAGCGTATCTCCTTCGCGCAAATCTCCTTTTAGAATTTCTTCTGCTACAGGATCTTCAAGGTATTTTTGAATAGCGCGGTTAAGCGGACGGGCACCGTACTGTTGGTCGTAGCCTTTTTCTGACAAGAAATCTTTGGCTTTTTCCGTCAGTTCTACCTGGTATCCAAGGTTGGTTACGCGGTTGAACAATTTACCCAGTGAGATGTCAATGATGCGGTGGATATCTTCACGTTGCAATGAGTTAAACACAATCACGTCATCCAAACGGTTGAGGAATTCAGGTGAGAATGCTTTACGCAATGCACTCTGAATAGTGCTCTTCATTTGGTCATCTGGATTTTCGGATTTTGACTTGGTTGCAAAACCAATGCCTGAACCAAAATCTTTCAGGTCACGCACTCCAATGTTGGAGGTCATGATGATAATGGTGTTACGGAAGTCTACCCGGCGTCCCAGACCATCGGTCAAAATACCGTCGTCCAGCACTTGAAGCAAGATATTGAATACATCTGGGTGGGCTTTTTCGATTTCATCCAAAAGTACCACGCTGTATGGCTTACGACGGATTTTTTCGGTTAGCTGTCCGCCTTCTTCATAACCCACATAACCTGGAGGCGCTCCAATCAGGCGCGATACGCTGAATTTCTCCATGTATTCGCTCATGTCGATACGAACGAGCGCGTCTTCTTTATCAAACAGATAAGTTGCTAGCACCTTTGCCAATTCCGTTTTTCCTACCCCCGTTGGGCCGAGAAAAATAAACGAACCGATGGGCTTCTTAGGGTCTTTCAATCCTACCCGCGTCCGCTGGATGGCTTTGGTTAGTTTTTCAATCGGTGTATTTTGACCAATCACGCGTTTTTTGAGTTCATCACCCATACCGAGCAATTTCTGGCCTTCGTTTTGCGCCACCCGATTGACAGGAATTCCGGTCATCATGGCCACTACTTCAGCTACGTTTTCATCCGTAACTGTATAGCGACGTTTTTTTGTCTCCTCTTCCCATGCAATTTTGGCGCGGTCGAGTTGGTCTAACAGTTTCTTCTCACGGTCGCGGAGTTGAGCGGCTTCCTCGTATTTCTGGCTTTTCACCACGAGGTTTTTCTGCTTCTTCACTTCCTCAATCTGTTGTTCCAATACTACAATATCTTCAGGAACGGTGATATTGCTGATGTGTACGCGGGCACCCACTTCATCCATTACGTCGATAGCTTTGTCGGGCAAGAAGCGGTCGGTAATGTATCTTTCCGACAGTTTCACGGCCTGCGCAATGGCTTCGTCCGTATAGTTTACATGGTGGTGGTCTTCGTACTTGTCTTTGATGTTATTCAAAATCTCAATGGTCTCTTCTACGCTTGGAGCATCGACCATCACAATCTGGAAACGACGGGCCAAGGCACCATCTTTTTCGATATATTGGCGGTATTCGTCGAGCGTAGTAGCTCCAATGCATTGGATGTCGCCCCGAGCTAATGCAGGCTTAAACATATTGGAGGCATCTAGCGAACCAGAAGCACCACCCGCGCCCACGATAGTGTGCAACTCATCAATGAAAAGAATCACCTCGGGTGATTTTTCCAGTTCATTCATGACCGCTTTCATGCGCTCTTCAAACTGCCCACGATACTTGGTTCCTGCCACGAGTGAGGCCAGATCTAGCGTCACGACGCGTTTGCCGAACAGCACTCTTGAAACTTTCTTTTGTACAATTCTTAACGCTAGGCCTTCGGCGATGGCCGTCTTACCAACGCCCGGC
>JAIXPV010000752.1 GCA_027486105.1 Runella sp.
CAGTTAATTGCAGTAATGTAAAGATTATGTTTTCTAAGGATGGAGGCCTGACCTTCCCGTACGTATTGTCGGCAAGTACTTCAAACGACGGCTCCGAAACACTGATAGTTCCTAATTACGTAACTTCGTTGGGTCGCATCAAAATCGAAGCCATCGGCAATATTTTCTTCGACATCAATAACGCTCATATCACCATTGTCAATACATCAAGTTGCCTAGCCACTGGAGCGGCCATTGCTCCCACCAACAGCATAACCGCTTACACAGGCAGTTCAGCATTGGCATTGTCGCTCTCTCCGCAGTACACTACCGAATACACCTCTCCTATCTCAGGGAGCCTACTTGCTGGAGATTTACAAAGTACCTACGCAGTACCAGAAGCAACTTCGGGTGCATGTACCAATTTTGGACCCTCAAACTCACTTTATGATATTTATCCTTTTCAAGTAAATACGGCCGGAACTTATACTTTCAGTGCTACAAATACAAGTGGAGGCTTTGAAGTATTGAATCTCTATCAATCCTCTTTTACATCAGGCTCCGCATGCACTAACTTTTTGGGCTCCTCCCGAAAATACAATGCCCCCAATACTTTTCAGGGAAATCGCTATACCATTTCCCTAACCTTACAACCCAATACCCAATACTATCTGGTCTTGTCAACCCCCTCTCCTGGAACACTTTCTTCCTATTCCATCACTTTCACCACTCCTGTGGGCGGCAAACTGGGAGTAAATCAATATTTCAATCCTGGCGGGAGTTATTCTTATCGTTACGTTATTGTCAATAATACAACAGGTAACATAGTGGACATTGCCTCCACAGCTAATTTGAGCAATCCATCCACCTACGGAGCAGGCAGTTACAGTGTGTACGGGATATCCTATCTGACAGCGCATGAGGCAACTTTGCTGACAAAAATTGGCGGAACCTTCACGGCATTACAGATAGACTTAGCCAATTTGGTCGTTTGTGGCGAATTGAGCAGTAATGTTGTAGGCGCCACTATTTTGCCCTGTACGCCGTCCATTAGCCAATCCACCACGATTTCGACATCTACCGTCGTACAAGCTGCACAATCAGTCATTGCAACCAACACCATCACAAACGGGACAGTGGTTTATCGAGGCGGGAATTTCGTGCAACTCGATCCCACATTCAACGTAACGGCCAATGCCACTACAACATTTACCACGTATCCTTCGGGTTGTCAATAAAAAAAGATGCCGCGAAAAGAACCTCCTTTTCGCGGCATCTTTTTTATGTCTGCACTCACTAATGATTTGCGTAATTTTTCTCTCCCGCTGTCACGGCAATCGATAGACGATTTTGCTTGGGTGGCAACGGGCAAGTGGCAAAGGTTGTAAATGCACAAGGTGGGTTGATGGATTTATTAAAATCCAGAATGGTGATTCCCCGTTCATTTGGCTTTTCAGCGTACAAAAAACGCCCAGCTCCGTAGGTTTCTTTGCCACTAGTTTTATCGGCAAAAAGAATGAACAATTGCTCTTCACTTTCTACCGCCTCCAAACGGTGTTCTTTTCCATCAATCGAAAAAACCAAGGTACCCGGAGAGGGTTGCAGAGATGTCTGGCCTGTTACATCCGTAATCGCGATTTTTTTATCAGTGGTCGCGGGTTCTAGTTTGGCCTCGATGCGCCATTTAGGGTCAATGGAATAGGTTTTTATTCCCGCAAAATGCTGGACTTCTGGACTTTCTAAATCCCGAAGACGAATCCCGAATTTAGTCCCGCGCTTAATCACAAACCACCGTAAAGAACCGCTTTCGAGTACGATGTTGGCATCAGAAGGAAAAATTTTAAGCGAGGTGACAGGTTTTTTATCAACAGATACCTTCGCATTGGGTTCAATATCCACCCAAACTTCACCGTTTTTGAGGGTAAAATAGCCAATCAAAGGTTCACTCTTGCCAGCAGGAAAGACCACTTTGTTTTTAGCGTCGGCCCCGAAACTGTTCTTGCCTTCTTCCAACCAAAACAGTCCCGCTAAATTTAGCCATCCATTCTCGGCTTTGAGGCCTTCAATGCGTTTTTGGTGCCATGTTTTGAGGTCATTTACGTAGGTGTTGTCATCATAAATCCGCTGAAAACCCATCAGAGTAAAGATTGAGAACAGGCAAAAAATAAGTTTAAATTCTAAAGAAATTTTCATTTCCGATTAGGTTTGTTTAAGAATTGCGCTTGCTAAAAAGGCTTTTGACGTACAAAATGCAAAAATTGCGTGTCAATTAAAAATGAAAAGTGGCTCAATTTAAGCAATAATGGATCAGTCTTATTTACCCAAATAATCGTGCAACTTTAACCGCCTTCTCAATTTCTTTTTCGGGTACTACGTACTCAAAATCACGGTCAACATAGTCGTATACAATACGGCGGTCGGCGTTGATTACAAACGTGGCTGGAAAAGGCACATCTTCAGAAATCCCCGCAATGCGGTCCCAGACGGGTTCGTATTTAGAATAAACGCCCAGCGCTTCACTAATCCTGTTTTCATAATCTTGCACCATGTTAAATCCAAGGTCGTATTCCTGAATCGTGTGGACGATGTTTTTATAATACTCAGTAGTCAGCACAAGCAAATTTCCGCCAACCGCATGAATCCGCGGATAAATACTGTTGAGGAGTTTTAAATGGCGCTCTGCGTACCCATTCCAGTCGGGACTGTAGGTACTGATCACCAACGGCCCATCCTGCAACAACTGATGAAGAAACATCGTGCCCGCGGTCTGTAAGCCAGAAGGAAGATGTTGCCAAACCCCCAATTCCAAATTGATGCGTACCGAAGGAATAGTATCTCGATTTTTTAAGGGTTGAATTTTTTGATACGATTTTGGCAGAGAAGAGATAACGTAGTCTTCACCCACGATTTTAATGATTGATTTCATTTTGTGTATTTTTTAAAGATTCTTAAATTATCAAGGAGGTATATAATTTTTCCACTTTTTCTACCTATTAAGTATTTTAAACAGCAAAAAAGAGTAAAAGAAAAAATGTTGATTATGATGGACTTAATGTACTTTTTTATTCTTACGGGTATCTAAATTCTGAAAATAAAATAGCCTGATTGTATGCAAATTTTGGTAGCGATTACCAGCCCCTAACTGTTGATACACATTCATATATCCCAATTGAAGGTTAGAATGAGCGCTGGTTTGGTAGGCTAATCCCGCAAAAAACCGATTTTGGTCAAAGGTATTATACACTACTTTTCGGCTGAGATTAACAAATATTTCGTCGTTAATCGCCACAAAAAATGTATTCGCAACAATCCCTTTTTTACTCAGCGGAATATTTAGCATGTAATTGAATCGCAGGCGGGTATCAAAACGGTAACCTGGAGCCAGCTCATTATCATTCTTAATGTTTCGACGCCAGCGCTCTTCCAAGCGCAGCCATTGCATAGTACGTACTTTGCCGTATTTGGTGTGGAGCTGTAGCTGCTGCCATATTCTGTGTTCGGGCATAGATACGTTGGCATGACCTTCTTCGGGAAAATGATTGGTAAAATTATAACCATTGGTCAGTTTAAAATCGTCGGTTAAATAGTACATCAACCCAGTCCGAAATAAAAATTTGGACGGCTCCCCCACAAAACCATCAGTAGTACGGAAATGCACATCGGTCCAAATGCCCCACTTATCACTCAATCGAGTTTGATTAAAATAACCAAGCCAAATCTGCTCACTGTTTTTAACCTCTTTGGTGACCTGACCGTACCCAACCAAGCCTAAAACACTTATTATCAATGATAAGTATATTTTTTTCACTTTATTAAACTTTTAATTAAAGCTTGAATATCCTGCAAACGAAAAGCAATAGTTTTAGGGTGATTGCATCAAACGTTAAGTTGACTCAGTAGCGTCATTAAATAGGCATCATCCCGAGCAGCTTTCTTGCGTTTGCGCTTTAAACTCATTTTAGTCGGGTCTCGGCTGATC
>JAIXPV010000312.1 GCA_027486105.1 Runella sp.
TTCACGCAAGAATTCCAGAACTCCTGAGTATTTGACTGGTATGCCACATCTTTGAGCATTCCCGCAATTTGACCGTCCTTGATTTCGTAATACAACTGACCGCCAAACTGAACATTATAGCGCTGTTGGTCAATAGAAAACGACCCGTCTCCAATAATATAAATCCCTTTTTTTACGTCCTTAATCATTTCACTGACCGAGAGGGGCGTTTTACCTGCCGCCAAAGAAACATTGGCCATTCGCTGAAACTGCACCGAACCCCAGCTATCGGCGTAGCAACAGCCCTGTGATTCTTTTTCTCCAATGATGTGTACTTGGTCACGAATGGCCTGGTAATTCACCAATATTCCGTCTTTCACCAAGTCCCATTGCTTGGTTTTTACGCCTTCGTCGTCCCAACCAACAGCCCCCAACGAGCCTACTTGGGTTTTATCGGCAAAGAGATTTACTTCTTTGCTACCATAATTGAAGTTTTTACTCTACCATTTATCCAAAGTGGCAAAACTAGTCCCCGCAAAATTGGCTTCATAACCCAATACACGGTCGAGTTCGAGCGGATGCCCTACCGATTCGTGAATGGTCAGCCACAAGTGAGACGGATCCAGCACTAAGTCGTACTTTCCTGCTTCCACCGATTTGGCTGCAAGTTTTTCTTTGGTTTGTTTGGCGGCCGAAATCACATCTTCCAGCATATCATAGCCCTTATTATAGCGGGTCGTGATGCCCGTTACTTTGTCTTTAGGGTTGGTTTGTAGGTATTCATACCCCATTCCAACGGGGGCGCTCAACGCCTGACGTGTTTCAAACTTACCCGTTTTGGGGTCGATGGTGGTCACCGTAAAAATAGGCCAAATCCGGTGAATGTCCTGATCGATGTAAGATCCGTCGGAAGACGCAAAGTATTTTTGCTCATTGACCATAAACAACACCGAGTTCACATAATTAGCCCCATTTTTTAAAGCGGCCTCGTTGACTCCCAACAGCAAATCCACTTTTTCTTTGATGGGCACTTCAAAAGAATTACGTTCGATGGGCGCTTTCCAGCTTACTTCTCCGTATCCTTTTTGGGGAGCCAATTGCACGGGCTGTTTCATCAATCGGGCGTTGGCTTTAGCGATGGCCACGGCTTCTTCGGCCGCTTTGGCGGTATCTTCTTCGGTCTTTGCATCTACCACCGCCGCAAATCCCCAGCAGCCATTGGCAATGACCCGCACACCCACTCCGTAAGATTCAGTGTTGACGATGTTTTGTACTTTGTCTTCACGGGTAATCACAAATTGGCGCAGATAACGTCCAATCCGTACATCGGTGTAAGTAGCGCCTTTGGATTTGGCGGCGTTGAGGGCAGCATCGGCCAGACGCTTTTTAATGGCAACGTCAATGCCACCTTCCATGAGGGCTTCGGGAGAAACTGAATTCCCCACAATCGGAATATTGGGCAACATCATTGCGCCAAATCCCATGCCCGACAGTTGCATGAAATCTCTTCTTTTCAAGGCTTAGTTTGTTTATAGATGGTTGTATGGGTATTTGAAAAAGACGTTTGAAATTGAATCATGGTTAATTTTAATTTCAAAAATCCTGATAAATATAGTCTTAATTCTCCCCCATACAGGGGGATTTTGATGAACGGTAAGAACAAGTGGAAAGGTTAAAGCAACAAGGTCAGACGATAGTCAGACCGCACCCAGCTTTACATCTGACTACTGCCCCTACTAATTCCCTTACACTTTAACCTTTCACACTACAAAAACAACTAGACTGCGTCCGACAGACTTGTAAAGGTAAAATCACGAATTTTCAGCGGAGGAATCATGCTTCCGTTCACGCGGGCTGGCACGCCCATCGCTTCAAGGTTGTTGAGCATGATGATTGGACTTTCGTTGAAACGAAAGTTTTTGACGGGGTATTTGATTTGTCCATTTTCGATATAAAAAGTCCCGTCGCGGGTGAGACCAGTGTATAATAAGGTTTGGGGATCAACGGCACGGATATACCACAATCGAGTCACCAAAATTCCTTTCTGGGTTCCTTTAATAAGGTCGGCCAGCGATTGCGTACCGCCCGTCATGATGAACCCCTGCGGAGGAGGCACTGCTTTGACGCCCTGTTTTTCGGCCCAATAACGCGAATACGCCATATTTTTAACCACGCCTTTGTCGACCCAAGTCACTTTTTCTTGCGGGCGACCGTCCAGTGAAAAACCTGCTTTGGGAATATCGATGTTGGTCGGGTCGGAATAAATGGTTACGCGCTCGTCGAAAAGCTTTTCACCCAACCGAGTTCCGCCACCTTTTTTACTCAAAAAACTGCGCCCTTCGTCGGCATTACGGGCGTCGATGCTGCGCATCATATTCTGAATCAAATCAAGAGCTGCCGTAGGTTCCAGAATGACGGTGTATTTTCCAGGTTCAAGAGCTTTGGCCGACACTGAAGCCATGGCTTTTTGCATCGCAATCTCAGTTGATGCTTTGGCGTTAAGCTTGGCAGCATCATTAAAATCGCGGGATACGTACCCTGAGCCCGTCCCATCCGCCGAACGGACAGTAACAGAAAATTCAACCGACGTGGACTTATTATAGCCAAAAAGGCCTTTGCTGTTGCCCATTGCAAAAAAATCAGTGGTATCTTCCAGATAACCCGCCGCCGTTAAATTCTTTTTACGGCAAGGATCGATGCTGTCAAACGCCACTTTTGCCCGGTATTCGGGGTCAATATCGGCTGTACTTTGCAAAAAAGTGTTGCTTTCCAAATAGGTTTGCGGCCCTAACATCGGCACATATTCGGGATTTTCGGGTGCTAACCGGGCTATTTCTTCGGCCCGTCGCACCGTTTTTTCCAGCGATTTGTCATCAAACTCGTTGATGGTCGATGTGCCCGAACGTTTGCCATACACAGCCGTTACCGACAAAGACAAGTCGTATGATTCACCGCTAGTCGAAACCGTATTACGGGCATAGCGGATGTTTCCTGTGCGGCTGCCCGTCAGGTTCACGCTCATTTCGTCGGCTTTTGAATACGCCAACACTTTATCTATGATTTTTTTAGCTTCTTCTTTCGTTAAAATAGCCATTGTTGATGTCGTGGTTTAATTATCCGATTTTTCTGCCCGTGTTGATGATATTCACGCCGTTAAAACGCGTCGTCGAACTCCCGTGCGAAACCGCACTCACCTGGGAGGGTTGCCCTTTGCCGTCAAAAAACGAACCAAACGTACGGTAATCATCCTTGTCACAAATCTGCACGCACGAATTCCAGAACTCTTGCGTGTTTGATTGATAGGCTACATCATCCAGCATTCCAACGATTTCTCCGTTTTTGATTTCGTAGAAAAGTTGCCCACCAAACTGGAAGTTATAACGCTGTTGGTCAATCGAATACGAACCACGACCAACAATATATATTCCTTTGTCAACACCTTTAATCATTTCCTGCACGTTGAGTTTTTCTTTCCCTGGGCGCAGCGATACGTTGGGCATCCGCTGGAATTGTACCGAGTTCCAGTTGTCGGCGTAGCAACAACCGTGCGAGGCGTTTTCGCCCAAAATATTCACTTGGTCACGAATCGCCTGATAATTCACCAAAATACCGTCTTTAATCAAGTCCCATTCCTTGCACGGCACGCCTTCGTCGTCGTAGCCAACGGTCCCTAAAGTGTAAGGTTGGGTTTTATCGGCAACGATGTTTACCTGCTTGCTGCCATAATTGAAACTCTTAGTTTTCCATTTATCCAAAGTCGCAAAACTAGTTCCTGCGTAATTGGCTTCGTACCCCAGCACGCGGTCCAGTTCGGTAGGGTGGCCTACGGACTCATGAATAGTCAATCCCAAGTGATTTGGATCCAACACGAGGTCATATTTACCGGGCATGACCGACTTAGCGGTCATTTTTTCTTTGGCTTGTTTAGCGGCCATGATGGCGTCTTCAACCATGTCGTACGAGTTGCGATACCCTACCAGCCCATTAGGCCCCGCGATTTTTTCGCTGGCCAAACCGTCAAGATATTCATAGCCCATACCCATTGGCGAACTTATAGCATCACGACTTTTGAATTTACCTGCTTGTTTATCAACGGCCGTTACGGTAAATGTTGGCCAAATACGATGAATATCTTGGTCAATATACGAGCCATCGGAGGAAGCAAAATATTTTTGTTCGTTGACAAAAAACAGGTTGGAAGTCACAAAACCAGCACCGTTTTTCATTGCCTCACCGTTTACTTTCATCAACAGGTCAATCTTTTCCTGCACAGGAACCTCAAAGGCATTTTTCTTGATGGGTGTTTTCCACGTCACCTCTCCCACTCCTTTTTGCGGAGCCAACACGACCGGCTCAGTCTGGATTTTTGAATTTGCTTTTGCAATGGCAACGGCCGTTTCGGTACATTTGGCTATCCCTTCGGGGCTCACGTCGCTCGTGGCGGCAAACCCCCAAGTTCCGTTGGCAATCACGCGAATTCCTACACCGTACGATTCCGCATTAACGATGTTCTGAACCCTGGTTTCACGGGTAAAGAGGTATTGTTGAAGATAACGACCGATACGTACATCGGTATAAGTTGCCCCTTTCGACTTGGCCACGTTGAGGGCCACGTCGGCCATCTTTTTCTTAATGGCCGCATCGACGGCGGGTTCGAGCAGTTGCTCAACGGGAACCACATTGCCTAAAACGGGAATGGATGCTCCCATCATAGCCCCCAAGCCCATGCTTGACAA
>JAIXPV010000423.1 GCA_027486105.1 Runella sp.
AAACACTGGCAGATAAAACGGCTAATATATACGTTTTACGCGTGGTTTTTCGTTCTTTGGCAAAATTATCAGAATAACTTATTAGTATTGCGTAACTGAAGAAACCTAATTCCCTCATCATGCTTTTAAGACGCATCGTTCTTCCACTATCCATTTGTTTCTTTTTATTTATCCGCGTAAATGCCCAAAATACGCTCGGATACACCGAGGCTGACGTACATTATCGCAATGGCGTAGAGCTATTCGAAAAATCAAATTATTCGGCCGCTAAACAAGAGTTCAGGTATTATTTAGAGAAACGGCCTGCTTTGCTCAATACCAATGATTACACGGCAGTAAATGCCGAGTATTACACGACCCTGTGTGCATTGTATGCCGATGCTCCCGAAGCCGAGCTGGCCGTCGATCGTTTTGTACGAAATCACCCTGAACACCCCAAGGCGGCCGTGATATACAGCGATTTAGGAAAATACTACTTTGACCGAGGAGATTATTCAAACGCCGTTACTTACCTTACTAAAGCCCTCGAACGCAGTGCTAATTATTATGCTGCCGCCGAAACCCGCTACAAGTTGGGCCTGTCGTATTATAGTTTAAAACAATACAATGCCGCCTTGCAGTACTTTGCCGAAGTACAACGCGACCCAACTAGCGATTATTTTGCCCCGTCTTCTTATTATGCTGGGGTAATTCAATATCAAAACGGGAAATATATGGATGCGTATCGTAGCTTCAAAAGCATTGAAACAAATCCTCAGTTCAAAGCTGATATTCCTAATTGGATTGTGGCTTCGCTGTATCAGGCTGAACGTTATGATGAACTTATTGCGTATTCGGAGCCTTTGCTGCGTCGTCAGCAAGGAGGAGGTGTTAAACTAAATGACGTGGCACTTTATACCGCTGAGGTGTATTATGGGAAAGGGAGTTATGCCGAGGCCGCCAAGAATTACGCCCTGTATTCGCAATTGAAAGGACGCGAAACCGCCGCTCCTGCCCCGGTTCAGTTTCGGTATGGTCATTCTCTTTTTCGTACGGGCAACTATACGGGTGCCATTGACCAATTGAAAAGCGTTTCGACGCGAAAAGATACTACGGGGCAGTTTGCTTCTTACGTTATCGGAATCAGTCATTTACAAAACAAAAATCCGCAGGCGGCGTTGACGGCGCTGGATAATTCATCCAAATTGGCGTTTAACAAAAACATCCAGGAAGAATCTACCTTCAACCACGCCAAAGTTCAGCGTGAACTAAATAATCATTCGGCCGCTTTTACGGAATTACAGGACTTTCTAAAAAAATACCCTGGCAGCAGCTTTGAAGATGAGGCCACTAAGCTGTCCATTTTGTCATTGACCAAATCCAACAACAGCGCGGCTGCAGTGGCGTACATTGAGAAGTTAAAGAAATTGGACGAGGCGACCAAAGCGGCCTACCAGCGCCAAACCATGAATTTGGGAATTGCTGATTTTAACGCTGAGCGCTATGCTCAGTCGATTGTTAACTTCGATAAATCGCTCAAATATCCCCTTGATCGTAAAATTGAACAAGCCGCTAATTTTCAAAAAGGGGAAGCTTTTTCGGCCATGAATCGCTACGGAGAAGCCATTCCTATTTACCAACAATTGGTTCGTAGCAATTCGGGTTCTGCTTATAGTATTCGTAGCCTATATTCGTTAGGTTATGCTTATTACAACACCAAAGACTACAAATCTGCCCTTACTAATTTTCAGCAATACGTTGCTAAAGGAAAAACGGTAGGAGACCCCCAGACCCTCGAAGACGCCACGATTCGAATCGCAGATTCTTACCTTACGGACAAAAACTACGCACAGGCTATGGCCATGTACGACAAAGCGCTCAGTGAAGGCCGTTTAGATCGAGATTATGCCCTGTATCAAAAAGGTTTGATTCTCACTTACCAGGAAAAAGACGTAGAAGCCAAGGCGCAATTTGATAAGGTGATTGCGCAATTCCCGACCTCACGGTACGCCGATGACGCCCTTTTTCAATCGGCCAACATTGACATGGAGCGGGCAAATTACCAAGCCGCCATTCGGGCTTACAGTCGCCTGATCAAAGATAAACCGCGCAGCTACCTCATTCCACCTTCCTTGTTGAAACGGGCGTTAGCTTATAATAATATTCAGGTATACGAAGAAGCTGTGCGCGATTACAAACGTATTTTGAGTGAGTATTCAGATGCTCCAGCGGCCAAGGAAGCCTTGTTGGGGCTGCAGTCTACCCTCGAAAATGCTGGACGGACCGAAGAAATGTCGGATGTGCTTTCTGATTACAAACGTAAAAATCCACAAAGTACCGAAACCGAAAAATTGGAATTCGAAACAGCCAAAGGCTTGTACGCCGATGGAAAGTATCCCCAAGCTCTCAAAGCCCTGCAAAGTTTTATCCGGGATTATCCCAACAGCGCATCGGCCACGGAAGCACGGTATTTGGCTGGAGAAAGTTTTTACCGTTCCAATGATTTCCCCAATGCAATTAAATTGTTTAACATCGTCATTGGGGAGTCAGACGAGAAGTTTACCCCAAAAGCAGCGCTACGGGCGGGAGATATAGAAAACCAACAAGGGAATTATCCCAATGCTGTCCGTAATTATTACGTAGTGTTTGCGCAGTCGGATAGCAAAACAGACCGGGTAACAGGATTGATGCGCTTGATGGATACCTACTTTGTAATGAAGAAATACGATTCGACTTTGTATTTTGCCCGTGAGGTAATCAATGCGGGAGATGTGATTCCAGGTTCGACCAAAAAAGCACAAATGCAAACCGCGAAAGTGTACATCGAAAAAGGAGACTTTAAGGCCGCTGATGCTGAATTGAAGAAAATTTTGGCGGTTTCTAAAGATGAATTTGGGGCGGAAGCGAAGTATTGGGCTTCCGACGCCTTATATCGCCAGCAAAAATACAAAGAAGCACAGGCGTCGGTGATGGAATTGAATAAGCAATTTGCGGACTATGAAAAGTGGCGAGTAAGGGCCTTTATTTTATTGGCTGATGTGTATGTTGGCTTAAAAGACCCAGATCAGGCCAAAGCCACGCTTCAATCGGTGATTGAAAACACCGATGATGCACAGGCCCTCGAACTCGCCAAAGGAAAATTGGCCGCATTACAATAAACCTCACCGCTCACAGGAAACGGATAACCCAATCGAAACGAACAAACGATGAAAAAAATACTCGTATCGCTCATAGTCAGCCAGTCACTATATACCTTTCTTTCTCAAGACGCATTAGCCCAAAAAACAACGGGAGAGATTGATAGTCAAACGTTTGAAATTGAAAAAAAGAAAAAAATTGAATTGCCACCAGCCAACCGGCTCTACAATAAGTTACAACCCTTTACCAACGAGGACGACGACCGAAAGTTAAACTATGAATTTCGGGCGCCCAAACTAACCCTTGGTGCCCCAAAGATGACCCCCAATGTGTTGCCCGTCAATGGAAATGAGAAACCCGAGGAAGATGGTAATTTGCAAAATTATGTGAAACTCGGCGGGGGAAATTATGGTAAGGTGTATGGAGAAGGATTCATGGGTGGCCAAACCGAAGACCTTGGGTATGATGTGCATTTTAAACATCTTTCCAATCAAACGGGGCCCGTAGACGGGAAAAATTCGGCCAATAGCGAGAACCGCTTGAAAATCAACGGCCAGTATTTGGGCAGTACTTTTAAGTTGGGAGGGACGCTGTTTTATGACCGCGACAATTATTATTTCTACGCCAACCGCAACCAACCCAACGCTGAAGTTCAAAAGGCAAACATTCGCCAAACGCTCAACACCTTTGGCCTTCAGGTAGGATTTGAAAATATTGACAACAACAAATTCATTGACTACGCTCTCAAAACCTCTTTGTATCGCCTGAGCGACCGTTACAATGCGGGAGAAACCGATTGGGGGACCAATTTCTCAGGCTCGATTCCGATTACCGAAAACATATTTGCCTTGCTAAACGCTGATGCCTTTGTTTCACAGCGGGTGGATGCCGAAACCTTTAAACGAAACTTGTTCAGCATTAAGCCAGCGTTCAAATTTGCCTATAATGCGTTTACGGTAACGGCGGCATTCAAAGCCGTTAATGAAACCGACGACCGCCTTAAAATCAATCGTACCGTCGGATTTCCGCAGTTGGAAGTGGATGCTGTACCTTTCAACGGAGTACATATTTTTGCGGGTTACGGGGGAGATATGACACGAAACACGCTCCGCTCATTATTGGGAGAAAACCGTTGGTTAGCCCCCAATGTGACCATCGCCAATACCGAACGAAGCCGAGACATTTACGGCGGATTAAAAGGAGAAGTGGGACCCTCTTTCCAGTTTGAAGGAAAAGTATCTTACGCATTGTTTAAGAATTTTTACGGATTCAACAACGATTGGCTTGATTCGACCAAATTTGCCATTGTGTACGATGCCGATTATATAAATGTTCTGACGGTTTCGGCCCAAATAGGCTATCAATACCAAAACATAATTCGCTCTACCCTTCGCGGAGATTTTTATGACTATGGGGTTAAGCGTCTCGAACAGCCTTGGGGGCGTCCCACGACCACGGTTACTTGGAATAACCACTTTGTTTTCAGTAAAAAAATGTTTGCCACCATCGATGCCTATTATATTGGTGGAATCAAAAATAGGAACTTCTTAACGGGAAAAACCGTAGCCTTAAAACCCATTGTGGATTTGAATTTGAAGGTAGATTATCTGCTGACGCGTAACTTTTCAATTTTTGCTTCAGTAAACAATTTGCTGGGTAAAAGCTACGAGCGGTATTTGTATTATCCCCAACAGGGTCTTAATTTCTTAGCTGGTTTATCGCTTCAGTTCTAAATAAAAAAACTTTTGCAAAGAGAGATGCGTCAGAGTGTTCTATAAGAAGCAATTAGCCATTTTTGGCTCTTAATTTAAAAGCAATCGTCTTCAGACTATTGCTTTTTTTTTTTTGAATGTGTACCTTAGTACCCAATTCCCCATAAAAGGTTTGATAAAAGATATGATATCGGTATTGGATTATACCCGAAAATTACTTTTCGAACACGACTGTGTTGTTCTGCCTGACTTAGGCGGGTTTTTAGTGTATTTTAGCCACGCTTTTTACAGCGAGCAAAATGCACTTTACCACGCACCCCAAAAAAGGGTAGCCTTCAACGAAGCGCTCAAATTAGACGATGGATTATTGGCGCATTATCTAACCATCAACGAGCAAATCTCCCGCGAAGAAGCGCAGAAACGAATTAGAAAATTTGTGGAAGACATCAAACAGTCTATTCAAGAGAATGGAAGTTTTATGTTGGAGGGCATTGGGAGTTTGGCCAATAACGAGGAAGGAAAACTTCAATTTGAACCTTTGACCCTGGTCAATTTCTACGCCGAGAGCTACGGGTTGAAATCTATTCATGTCAATCAGGTAGAT
>JAIXPV010000468.1 GCA_027486105.1 Runella sp.
GGCCTCCCGCTCGACCAAGACGTGTACGACGCGGCTTTGTGGAGTTGTATTGCACCGCTGAGCGGCTGGTCGGTAGCCAATCGTTCCAACTCTATTGATGTGCCTGATTTTACGGGAGGCTCGTGGAAAACCAACGCACCCGTTGATATTTCGATGACCAAAGGCGGTACCACAAAAGCGAAAGTTTGAGCAATGCCCCTAAAAAGGATTTTGCCTTGACTTTTTGACTTTTATATGGCATTTTGCGTTTATTATTCTGTAAAATCAGTTGAAAACCTAAAATGTTTTACGTCTTATGGCAAATCCAACCTTATCGGAAAAATCATTTATAAAAGCCGCGCGGGAAGGTGTTGGGCAAGGCCCAATGACCGTACAGGGTACCGTTAATAAAATCATCCTGATGGGGGCGCTTGTACTCGCCTCGGCGGTAGGAAGCTGGTTTTTATTTGCGTCCAATCCTGCGTTAATCATGCCTTTGGCCATTGGTGGAGCCATTGGTGGCTTTGTGATAGCCTTAATTCTGGCTTTTAAACAACACCTCGCTCCTACGCTTGCGCCCCTGTATGCGGTAGTGGAAGGTGTTTTTGTAGGCGCTACTACGCTTATTTTTGAGAGTATGTATCCTGGCATTGGCCTTTCGGCGGTGTTGCTTACGTTTGCGATATTGGCTGGAATGGTCGGTTTGTATAAAGCGGGCGTGATTCGCGCCACGCCTACATTTAAGCGGACTATTTTAGCAGCTACGGCAGGCGTTGCTATCTTTTATTTGGTCGCAATGGTATTGCGAATGTTCAGTATCGAAATGCCGCTTATTTACGATAACGGTTGGTTTGGCATCGGCTTTTCGCTTTTTGTGGTAGGTTTAGCCGCCTTTAATTTGGTATTGGATCTCGACATGATTGAGCAAGGTGCCGAACATGGTGCGCCTAAATACATGGAATGGTACTGTGCTTTTGGCATGATTGTGACCATTGTGTGGCTGTACATCGAAGTACTTCGGTTGCTAGCGAAGCTTTCTAGCCGCGATTAAAAAAACGTACTTTAAAATCTTTTTTCAAAGACGTCGGACGTAGCTGTCTGGCGTCTTTTTTTGTGGCTAAGCCTTATTTTTTTTAAGTAGTGTCCACTTTAAGGTATATACGTGTATTTGTGAGAAATTATGGGAATAATTATATTTTTTGTTGATTAATAAAAAGTAAATGAATTTTATACAGAATAATAAGTATTTGAGATGAAATATTTAAGTAATTTAATTAAGTATTTTTAAGAATAAAAAGTTTATTATTTTGTATAAATAAATATATTTAAAATAATATTTGGAATAAAGTTGTAATAAATCTAAAATTGCATCTTTATTACTGCCAAGTAAGAAAAGCTCCTCGTTCCTTAAAATTAAGTTTTATTCAAAATGGCCGCAAACTATTAAGAATATTCAATGGCATAAATCTATAATAGAAATGTGCTGTTAAAATTGGAAAAATACAAATATTGCCCAATAACTTAATATCCATAAACCATGAGGAATTTTTTTACCACAACCTGTTTAGTGGCCTCTATGCTTGTCTCTTTGGCGAGCTATGCCCAAGATCGACTGTTGAAAGGCCGTGTCCTTTCTAAAGACGGCTCAAGCCTACCAGGCGCCAGCATCGTCATCAAAGGTTCCGACCGCGGAACTAGTGCAAACTCAACGGGAGATTTCTCCATCTCGGGCCCTCCTAACGCCGTTTTAGTCGTTTCTTTCATCGGCTACAAGCCGCAAGAAATTGCCACTGGTAATCAAACAACTTTTGATATTTCGTTGGATGAAGATGCCTCTATTCTGAGTGAAGTTGTCGTAACGGCTTTGGGAATTACCCGCGAGAAAAAAGCCTTGGGCTATTCTGTTCAGGAAGTGAGCGGCAAACAAATGACGCAGGCGCGTACTACCAACTTCGTGAATGCGCTTTCTGGAAAAATCGCTGGGGTGCAGGTCACTGGTTCCAACGGCGCGCCAGGCGCTTCTTCGCGTATTCTGATTCGGGGCGCAAGTTCCATCGGAAGCAATAACCAGCCCTTGTTTGTGGTTGACGGGATTCCTATTGATAACGGTAACTATGGCTCAGGAACGGGCGTAGACTACGGCAATGGTGCGGCATCTATCAATCCCGACGACATAGAAAACGTAAGTGTCCTGAAAGGGCCAAGCGCGGCGGCTTTGTATGGCTCACGCGGGGCAAATGGCGTTATTTTGATTACGACCAAAAGCGGAAAAGGCTCGAAAGGTATTGGTGTTTCGGTCAATTCAAACACCGCATTTGACAGTCCGTTTCGTCTGCCAGAATGGCAAAATGAATACGGACAAGGAAACAAAGGCCTCTTCTCATTTGTGGATGGAACTGGAAAAGGAGTAAACGACGGTGTAGATGAAAGCTGGGGCCCAAAAATGGACGGCCGACTTTTGCCGCAATTTGACTCGCCAATCGCCGCCGACGGTACTCGTACTCCAACGCCGTTTATTCCGCATCCTGACAATGTCAATCAATTCTTCCAGACGGGTAAGACTTTCACCAACAACATTGCCATCACGGGTGGAAACGAAAAAGGTGATTTTCGTCTTTCCTATACTGACCTGAATCAAACGGGGATTTTGCCCAATACCGACTACAAGCGCCGTACAGTATCGCTGAACGCAGGTTGGAACCTGACCAAAAAATTGAGCATCCGGGCAACGGGTAACTACGTGGTAGACGGTAGCGATAACCGGACCAACTGGGGCCTTTATTTTATCTGGTTCGGCCGTCAGGTGGATATGGAAAAATTGCAGAATTATCAGGCACCAGGTAGCATTTATCAATACAACTGGAACTACAACTATTGGACTAACCCGTATTATGTACTGAACCTGAGTCCCAAATACAATAAGCGCGACCGGGTGTATGGAAACTTGGCCGCTACGTATAAATTTAACGATTGGTTGACGCTAACTGCCCGCTCAGGAACCGACGTATACATTGACCGTCGTAAAACCAAAAACGCCGCCCGGATTGATAACCTCAACGGCTCTAAACAGTACGATAGCTACAACGAAGAGCAGATTTTTATTCGCGAATCTAACTCTGACATTCTGTTGACCGCTACGCATAAATTCGGTGAGTTTGACGTGGCCGCCAACTTTGGCGCCAACCACCGTAGCAATTATTATCAACGCAACTACATGGGTGCTACGGAGTTGGCAATTCCTCGCGTATGGAACTTGGGTAACTCGCGCCAAGCCAAAGTTGCCGAAAACTCGTTTACCGAAAAGCAGGTCAACAGCGTATACGCGGCCGCAAACATCGGCTTTAGAAATTATCTCTTTCTGGATTTAACGGCTCGTAACGACTGGTCAAGCGCTCTGCCTTCCGACAACCGTTCGTACTTCTATCCTTCGGGGTCGTTGAGTGCGGTCTTGACAGATATGTTTAATATCAAATCTACGGTACTATCATTTGCCAAAGTACGGGCGGGGATTGCCCGCGTCGGAAACGACACCGATGCTTACCGTTTGATTCAGGCCTACAAATACGAAAACCCATGGGGCAGCACACCTTCATTGTCGGAAAACAACGCAATGTTGAACGCAAATTTAAAGCCTGAGTTGACCAATTCGTACGAGATTGGTGCAGAGGTTAAACTGTGGCGCAACCGCGTTGGATTGGACGTGACGTACTATGACAAACAATCTTTCAACCAGATTCTGGACGTAAATATTTCGCAATCGACGGGCTTTAATTCTAAACTTTTAAATGCGGGTAAATTACAAAACAAAGGTATTGAGGTGCAACTCAGTGCCACTCCTGTAAAAGCTGGACGGTTTCAATGGGATATTGCGGTCAACTGGGCACGTAATCAAAATAAAGTCATTGAATTGGCCGAAGGCCTAACTACTTATACTTTAGGAACGGTGCGTGGAATGAGCATCGAAGCGCGGGTAGGGCAGCCGTATGGAACTTTCTTCGGGCAAGGTTTTGCGCGCGACCCAAGCGGCAATATCATTTATGACAAGAGCGGTTATCCTACCTTAAATCCTACCCGTCGAATTTTGGGGAACTTTACTCCTAAGTGGATTGGTGGTTTCCAGAATACCTTCACTTACAAAAATGTTTCTTTGAGTACCCTAATTGATGTGAAACAAGGAGGAGATATTTTCTCGCAATCAGTAAACATCGGCCGCTATACGGGTGTATTGGCAGAAACGGTACTGGGCCGCGAAGGAGGTATTGTGGGAGAAGGAGTTGTAAATACAGGCACCGCTACGGAGCCAGTATACGTACCCAATACTACGCGGATTTCTTCGGAAGAATGGCACCACAAATATTACGCACTGACCAACAACGAAGGAACTATTTTCGACGGAAGTTTTGTGAAACTGAGAGAGGTAAAACTAACTTATGTGATTAGTGGTCAGGTGTTTAAAAAACTTCCGTTCCGTGATATTTCGCTCTCAGTGGTGGGTAGAAACTTGCTTTTGTTACATAGCAATGTGCCGCATATTGACCCTGAAACTAGTTTTTATAACGATGGAAACCTACAGGGGATTGAGAACGGACAAGTTCCAACCACCCGCAGCGTGGGTTTCAATATCAGTTTTAATCTGTAATGAGTTGCTTCTCTTGTAGAAAGTCTACAAACTTTCTAAGGCTTGTCGATTCGCGTCTAATAAATCTCAAAATGAACATTCACATGAAAAATATATTTCACTCTTTTCGCTATAAAGCCCTCTCTGCTGCGCTGATGCTCAGCGTCACGGCCTGTACGGATAAATTTGACGAAATCAATACCAATCCCAATGCACCTTCGGTAGCCACGGCCGACTTGTTTTTGCCGCATGGTATTCAAAGTGCCGTTGATGCCTACTGGGGCGGGTCGTTGGGGATGGATATTGGCAATTTGATTCCCCAATATTGGGCGCGTATCCAATACACCGACATCGACCAGTATTCGATTTCCAGCGATGTGTACAGCAACGCTTGGCAAACCTTCCACGTGGAGGCATTGCCCGACTACGACCGGATTTATAAGCTAGGCGTTGACACAAAAAACCCCAACTATCAGGCAGTAGCCATGATTATGCGCTCTTGGGTTTATTCGTTGTTGACCGATATTTACGGTGACATTCCTTATACGCAGTCTCTTCAAGGCTTGGAAGGTGTTTTACAACCCAAATACGATACCCAAAAGGAAGTATACGCAGGTATAATCAAAGAGTTGAAAGCCGCCAATGACATGATTGACGCTGTGGATAAATCCAAAGCCATTGCGGGCGATATTCTTTTTGCCAA
>JAIXPV010000217.1 GCA_027486105.1 Runella sp.
AAATTGTTTGCGCTGCCGTACAAATTATTTTGCCATTTAGGTCAAAAATCTGAAGGGTTACTTCTACATCATCTCCTTCGTCAACGAGTTCGAGTTGAAACTTCGTCTGTTCAACAAATGGATTAGGATACGCAATGACTGTCTTAATAAGTTTTATTTCTTCACCTACTATAAACCTCAACGCCCCCTCGGTCGTATTATTGTACGTATCTTCCACTTTCAATTTAACGGTATATTCGCCCGTAGGCAACCGATGAAAAGGGAACAAAATTCGGCCCGAACGGTAATCGTCTTTTTCAGCCAGAAAATAATCATTCACCACAACACTCAACGTATCGTTCAGGGTCAATGTCATATTCCTAGCAAAATTTAGGCCATTTTCATCACTTAATTTAGCCACAAAAAGTGGGCTATCTTCCACTTGACTGCCGTCCACAAACAACTCCTCGTTTAGGTATAGTTGCATCTGTGGCGGTTGGGTATCGTTCTGCAAGGGTCCGCTTCCTCCTACTATTACGCGCTTCGTTCCGCCGACGGCATCGCGGAGGCTGTCGGCTTTTACTGCATAAACTTCAATTTTTCCGTTGCCAAACGACGGCGAAATGTTTTTGGGAACCATAAACTGGACATTAAACTTTCCTGCTTTTACGCTTACTTTCCCTTCAAACAATTTTTTGTCGTACAAGCCATATTGCATTTTTGGATTGGCGGGAATGATGTTGGGAGCCTCTCCGCGTGCTTTATCGCCGAGCGTCAAAAGCTGACTTTCCTTGTCGTAAACGGTGACGATGGCTGTTCCCGTAAAATCAGTTACCGTGGCCCCGTCTGTTTGTATCTCCCCCGACAGTTTGGCCAATTGACCCGCTTTGAGAGTATCATTTGCCGTAATACTTACCTGATAATCTCCATAATTTAATTGTAGCGATGGGTCGCCCAACAAGGTAAAGTTACGGTTGAGGACATCATAAACACTTTTGTTTTTGGTCATACGGATGACATCCCCCAAGCGAGGCATTTTACCCTCTTGGGGTTCAAAAACGGCACGATAAAACGCAGCGTTTACCAAAAAATTGGTATTAGCATATACGGGACGCGAGGTAGTAAGCATGGCAATGGCCCCACCACGCGGACTCAAGACCGAAATTTCCGCCCCCGATGCTTCACCAGGATTATCATAACGACCAAACTCACAAGTGGCCGTAATAATCAGGGGCATATTGTCCAAATTGCGCCAATTAAACAGGTTTTGCAAGGTCACAATCTGTTCGTCAGACCACGTAGAGATGCCTCCGTGTCCAGTGTAGTTTATAATCAAAGCGCCTTCATTTACATAACGGTTAATGGCTTGGCCCGCACCTGGAGCACGTTGGATAGTAGAGCCAAACTGAGGGTAGGCATCCACGTACACTTTGTGCAAGGCATACGCGGGGGCCAATTCTGCTACTATTTTAGACAAATCATCGGCATCTTTCTGATGAAGGTTATCATCTCCGTCGTCAGCCACAAAAACGATTCGTTGACGCCAATCTCCCTTTGACCGTTTGGCGTTGTAGCGTATGATTTTGCTCACTACCGTTTCGGCTTCGGCGATTGTTTTGACGGGCAGCCTCCCTATGCCAATATCCAGCGTATGATTTCCCGCAAAATCTTCTTTCCATTCGCCATCATCGGGTTTCAAGAATCCATAATAGTCGTCGGAAGAAAAACTACGTACAGGATGCGCCGACTCCCTGCTCTCATACGTTGGCACAAAATTGGCCAGGTCGGAGGGCGGAATGGCCTTTAAATTGTTTTTGAAATCATAACTCGCATCCCCAAAAAGCAGCAAATACTTCAATTTTTCGGGTTGTTTGTATTTAAGATACTTTGCAAAGTCTCGGATGGCCGTTGGGTCGGGTTGGCCAGAGGCAAATTCGTTATAAACCTGAACCGTAGTCACTACCTGTACGTCTAAGCCATCATTTTGTTGACGAAAATCCGCCAGTTTTTGAGCCTGTTTTTGCCAAGCAGGTACCGTCACCACAACCATGTCGGGCGTAGATAGGCTTCTGATGCTTTGATTCTGAACCGCCCGAAAAGAAACGGGGGCTTTCAATTGGTTTTCGGTAAAAATCACAAACCGTTTTAAGGTCTTTCCAGCCGTGCCAAAAGTAGCCTCCGCTCCATTTTCCGCTCCATTTAAGGAATACGCCTGCGCCCGTGGGCGCAAAGGGTTGGTAATCTCCCACAACTGCATCTGCGCATTAGCTTGACCGATAACATACCGAACAGAGTCTTGCATAAGTGAGTTAAGATTCTGAAAAACGAGCGTTTGATCATTGAGTCGCAATGAGCGTTGCAATTGCAACCCTATAAAATCTAAGTATCCATCGGCATTGGATTGGCCCGCTTTGTCAAACGTGGCCGCGATTGTCACGCGGGCAGGGTTGGCAGCGTTTAGGGTCAGTTTACCCGTGTGTGATTGTAGCGTTCTTTGCCCTCTCAAATCGTATCGGTTTGTGGGACTCATCGCCGACACCGTTCCCATCGTTTGTTCTCCTATGGCCTGCCCATTGACCGCAAATAAAAATTTCGTCACCACTTGCGCCGACGCCACAGTCGCGGCTGTCAGTTTCAACGGGCTGTCGGGCACCACACCGCTCAAGTCTGCATTAAACTCCTGTCGTGTTTGCGTGCCAAAATATTCACCCCACCATTCTCTACCCGACTGCACGCGGTTGTAGAGCTCACTTTCAAGAAATACATAATCATCAAAAGTGGTCAACAATTGTCCCGTTGTGCCTGACTTTTGGCTCTGAATGCGTAAGCCCGGTTGGGTGCCGATTTGCAAGAAATAAAAAGTAGTATCAGAGTAGGTATTCAGTTGATGATAAAAACGTTTTTGGGTAGAATCATAGTTAATTTCGTGCGGACTTTTACCAAAAAAAATCAGGACATCCTCCTCATCAAAACGACCATCATTTTCTCCTTTTACCAACACCGCATTTTCAATTAAGTCAGTTGCCCTTAACGCCCTATTAAGCTGAGGGAGCATCGCTCCTCCATTGCCAAACAAACGAATATGTTGAGGATTAACTTCTGTGGGATTGACACCCATTTTCTTTAGAAGGGCGGCATCAACCTTGTATACTCCCGTTTGGGTAACTGCCATTTTGAACCAACGTCCTTCGTTCAGAACGGAACTTTGGGAAAAAGCGAAACAAAAAGTCTGTAGCGTAAAATAAAAAGCTAAATAATAACGAAAACAACCAAGCGTAGAAAGACGTCTATCTACCTTCTTGATTTTTGTTTTTTTAGTACAATTTTGTGTAGTGGTTTTCTTCACTTTGCTTGCTCCGCTTTAAAAATTCATACTTTCTCTACCCATGCATGAGCCGCCACCAAATATTTTTTTTGAGACGCCTTTTCTACACAAACCACGCGCGTGCGACGGAGTGTACCGCGAACAAAAACTTTTTGATTTAAGCGAAAAAGCTCCCCTTCTGACACTTCACTGACCATGACCAAATCGGTTTGGGGCGCGTCAATGTTTTTAAGCGCTTGCATTAGTGGCAAATGAGTTCCGGTAGAGGCAGTTGGGTTTTGGGCATATTTCAGGAGCGGGGTCAAGACCGAAACAGGAAAATTATTTTCGTTCATTACGGGAATAAGTAATCCAGAAAAATGATTTTTCCACGCTTTGCCATGCGGCGGCTGACGACGTTTATATTTACGATACACCTCCAAATGCGCCACCTCGTGCAGATACGTAATTAAGAAATTATACGGGTTCAAATTCACATTGACCGTAATTCGCTCACGGTGGCCTGGCTGCGCACTAAAATCTCCCAGGCGTGTCCGACGTGGCCTAGAAGCCACAAAATCGAACTGATAGCGTTCCCATAACCCATAACAATACGCTACGGAGGCAGCAGGGACATGCCCTTCTAAAATCTTTTTCATCACTATTTTTGCTTCCACCGCTATTTTATAATTAATACTGCAACAAAAGTATACACCCTTTCCTAAAAGTTAAAAAAACATATCCGTATCGGTTAAAAATAAATATTTCACCCTTAATTCGGCTCAATAAAGAAGCAATCAAATAACTATTGGTGACCAATATTCAACAAAAATATATCTTTTTTTATACCAAAAACGAAAAGAAAATTATGATAAAATAAAATTAAAATCCGGTTAAAATTCAATAAAAGCAAGGCACTATGGACTCCAATATTTACCCTTCAAAGGCTCTTAAAATACACTTTTAATGGATAAATTTTTAATTTTGCAACAAACTCAAACTATGCCTAGTTAATTTTATTAATTATATTTTTAAAAAAAATACGGCAAATTCTTAATTGATTGTATGTTTGTATACTTTTAACACTAAAATATATTTTTTCATGAAACTCACATCACTCAAATTTTTTTCACCAAAAGAAAACAGTAAGCCTGTTGTTGAAAAAAAAGTAAGTAAACCTACGATTCTTAAAGGATATATTTCTACCGCGGGTAAACTTGTTTTCCCCGATAAGACGGTTGATAAATTAGGATTTGATCCATCAAATACCCATTTTAAGATTGGATCTCAAGCCGGAAAACGCAAATTATCGGCCCTTTATTTAGTACCTGCTTCTTCTGATGATGTGGACGTATTCAAAATGACCAAAGCTGCAAAGAGTTATAGTATTCCTTTGGGCGTTATTTTAAATTCAGGGGGTGTTGATTATGCTACCACTAAATATAATTTCATCATCAATTCATTTGAATATGAAGGTGTAACGGCTTATGAATTACAATTAGTCAAAGATCAGGGCGCCAAAGAATCGGCAGAAAAACCAGCTTATACAGGAAAACCGCGCGGACGTAAACCAAAAGTTAAAGACGGCGAATAGTTAAGTAACTCCGTGTTTGTTTTATCCATAACATCCTCTAAATCAATAAAACTAGCTTTATTGATTTAGAGGATGTTGTTTTTTTGATTCTTCATTCTTACAAATCTGATGCTTTATCAACGTCTTTTTATAAAACAAAATTTTGCTTTCGTCTTCTATTTTTACAATTCGGGTCTACTGGATACCAAATATTTCCATCCGAAAGTGGCTGGTTTTCAATAGTTTTGGGCAGATATAGGTAATTCTGATAATTTGTTGGCTAAACCGACAACAATCAAAGACTAAATTCTGCATTTTTGTTCGTCGAACCAAGTGACCATTTTTTAGTGTTCATTAGAGTATCGCTCATGTATTAAAGACGACCTTAACAATAATCATTAACCATTAACTGTGCCGAAGCACATAAATCAGTAACCATGAATCACGGACAAGAGTTTAGAAAGTATGCAGTTAAACATTTGGGTATGAGTGGCCTTACAGTAGATGGCTACGTAAATCATACCGTTGAAAACATGACGCGCGCCATTATCGAAGAGCGCCCGATGAACTTCCGTGAGGTCGATGTCTTTTCTCGCCTCATGGCCGACCGTATTATCTTTTTTGGAATGCCCGTTGACGACCAAATCGCCAACATTGTAGTAGCTCAATTGTTGTTTTTGGAATCTGCCGACCCTAAAAAAGATATTCTGATGTACATCAACAGCCCAGGCGGCTCGGTATACGCAGGTATGGGAATTTATGATACCATGCAGTACGTTCGCCCTGACGTAGCCACAGTTTGTACCAGTTTGGCTGCTTCGATGGGTGCGGTATTGTTGGCGGGTGGTGCGGCTGGCAAACGTGCAGCGCTCCCCCACGCTCGTATTATGATTCACCAACCTTCGGGCGGCGCTCAGGGGCAATCCGTTGACATCGAAATCACGGCACGCGAAATCGTAAAATTGCGCGAAGAGCTCTACGAAATCTTGGCCCATCATACTGGTCAAACCATTCAGCAAATCGAGGCAGATTCGGACCGTGACAAATGGATGCGTGCTTTCGAAGCCAAAGAATACGGCCTAATTGACGAAGTACTGACGCGTGAAAAATAGTGGGCGGGAAACCGTTTAATAACCCATTAAAATAACGAAGGCGTCCGACGGTTTATAACCGTCGGACGCCTTTTTTTGCTTTTACTCCTCACTTCTCACTCCTGACACCTACCT
>JAIXPV010000341.1 GCA_027486105.1 Runella sp.
AGCCGAGACCCGACTAAAATGAGTTTAAAGCGCAAACGCAAGAAAGCTGCTCGGGATGATGCCTATTTAATGACGCTACTGAGTCAACTTAACGTTTGATGCAATCACCCTATTATTTCAATCAGATACTTTGGCACTATGGACATTTTACTGGTCATTTTAGGCTGTGCGGGATTATTGGTGGGCTTGGCGGGAGCTGTGTTACCACTGCCCGGCCCGCCGTTGAGTTTTTGCGGGCTGTTATGTTTACATTTTAGCAGTTATGCTGAATTTGGCCAAATTACGCTTTACAGCCTCGGTTTCATCACCTTAGCGGTGACGGTATTGGATTACTACGTTCCCATTTGGGGGGTAAAAAAATTTGGCGGCACAAGCTACGGAGCTTGGGGCTCCACCTTTGGCCTTTTGCTTGGGTTCTTTGTTGTCCCCGCATTGGGCATTTTTTTAGGCGCTTTTTTGGGCGCTCTCATCGGCGAACTCATGGCAGGAATGGAATTCAATAAAGCCCTAAAAGCCGCGCTCGGCTCTTTTCTGGGGTTTGTTACGGGCATATTCATGAAAGTGGTCCTGTGTTTGGTCATGATTGGCTACGCCGTGGCGGCTTTAATTCCTTAGAACGTGTTGTAGGGGCAGGGCTTGCCTCTGCCCTATCACTAGCAAATCAAGCAGACGTAAAGCCTGCCCCTACATTTTAAAATTTCCTTCATTGCTCGGTGGGGGTATTTAGCTTACAGGTTGTCTTATTCCCAAACAGCCACGAAAACAAATACCTTTTACGTTCATATTTTCAGATGCACAGTTAGTCTAAATCATTCATTACAAGCGGATTATTTACGCTTCGCAGCCATTCCTGCGGATGGGATTTTATTGCCAAAATTTTCGTAAAACCAACAGCACAGCCATGCAAAACAAGCATTCATTTACGCCACTCTATCGGAACAAAAGCCTTTTCTTGATGGCTTCATTCATCCTCATTCCCTTCATTTATTCTTTACAAGCCCAAACCCTCACCCAAACCATTAGAGGCGTTATTTTGGATAAAAATATCCAAACACCTATCGTAGGCGCTACCGTGGTGTTGGTTGGCGCCACTCCCATCAAGGGTACCATTACCGACGCCGAAGGCAATTTTCAGCTCCATCAGGTGCCTATCGGTCGTCAAACCCTCAAAATTGCGTCGATGGGCCACAAAGAAATGCTCATGAGCAACGTGACGGTCAACGCGGGTAAAGAACTTATTTTAAACATTGGGTTGGAAGAAGACATTACTCAACTTTCCGAAATCACCGTCAAACCCACCGTCGAAAAAGACAAACCGCTCAACGAGATGGCTACCGTCAGCGCGCGGACTTTCTCGGTGGAAGAGACCCAACGCTACGCCGCTGCCATCAATGATCCAGCCCGCATGGCCACGGCCTACGCGGGCGTGGTGTCGGCCGACGACGGCGGCAACAACATTGTCATCCGGGGCAATGCACCCAACGGGCTTTTGTGGCGCATGGAAGGCATCGACATTCCCAATCCTAATCACTTTTCGAGCTTGGGCGCGGCGGGCGGCGGGATTTCCATCCTGAGCGCACAGGTACTGACCAATTCCGATTTTTTGACAGGCGCTTTTCCCGCCGAATACGGCAATGCACTCTCGGGGGTGTTTGACTTAAAGCTGCGTAAGGGAAACAACCAAAAGCGCGAATACACGGTTCAGGCGGGCCTTTTGGGCTTGGACGTGGCCGCCGAGGGGCCTTTTTCTAAAAATTACAAAGGCGCTTACCTTATCAATTACCGGTATTCAACCCTTGAGTTATTGTCCAAATTGGGACTTCCAGTGGGGGATTTTGCCCAACGTTTTCAAGACCTTTCCTACAACATCTCGTTGCCTACCAACAAGTTTGGCAAGTTTACGCTGTTTGGTTTTGGTGGACTAAGTAGCACCCTTGGCACCCCAAAGGCCGACTCTACCCTGTGGCAAACCGAAGGCGATAAACGATACGACGAAAAATTCAAATCAAACACTGGTGCTTGGGGAGCAACACATTCTGTCAACCTCAACCATAAGGCGTTTCTTAAAACAGTGGTCTTGTATTCTACCTATGAAAATGGATTTCAACAACGGCGCTATACCCCAGAATACGTATTGGAGCCTCGGTATGACACCCAGTATACGCTGCGCAAATTGGCCTTAACGAGCACGCTGAATTATAAAATCACGGCGCGGTTAGCCGTGCGGGCAGGAGCCATTTGGAGCCATCAATCCTATGATTTATTCCGTGAATCGTGGAATGGCGAGCAGAAAAAAATGGAACGTTTTCTCTCTTCCAACGGCCAAACCACCACGCTTCAGGCGTATGCACAGTTCAATTATAAATTGTCAGAAAAACTCACCGCCAACCTTGGCATACATACGTTGGCGTTATTGCTCAACAACAGCCGCTCAATAGAGCCGCGCGGTTCGCTCAAATGGGATTTGGCCCCCGGCCAATCGGTGGCATTTGGGTACGGGAGCCACAGTCAGGTGCATCCATTGGCGCTTTATTTTTATTCCAACAAACTCACCGACGCAGGCGTAGATTACCCCAATCTCAATACCGATTTTACCAAAGCCCAGCACTTCGTACTTTCTTACGACCGACTCCTCAACGACCACACTCGCTTGAAAATTGAGACGTATTATCAGTCGCTCAACAACGTTCCCGTCAGCGCCGACGAACGGAATGCGTTTTCGCTACTCAACGTAACCGACGGCTTTGAGCTGCGCCGCTTGGCCAACAACGGTAAAGGCCGCAACTATGGTCTGGAGCTAACGCTGGAACGCTTTCTACACAACAATTTTTACTATATGCTGAGTGGGTCGGTGTTTAAATCCGAATACACAGGCTCTGATGAAATATGGCGTAGTACGCGTTTTGACGGTGGCGGTGCGGGCAACTTTTTGGTAGGCAAAGAATGGCTCATGGGCCGTAGCAAAAACTACGTACTGGGCATCAACCTCAAAACTACGTACGTGGGCGGTTTTCGAACCACGCCGATTGATTTGGCCGCTTCCCGCCGCAGAGGCGAAACCGTTTTGGTAGAAACAGAAACAAATTCCCAAACTTTAGATGCATACTTTCGTTCGGATGTGCGGATAAGTTGGAAACGCAACCGCAACGGCTTTACAAGCACATTATCTCTTGATATACAAAATATTACCAACCGACAAAATATCTACGGGCAGTATTATGACTCCAACTTAGATAAAATCAAAACTGCCTACCAATTGCCGCTCATACCTGTGTTGAATTATCGTGTAGAGTTTTAGCGCTGATAAAATCACGGAATATCTACTTACAAGGAGCCAATTCCTCCAAGAGTTTGCTCCTTGTCTTTTTTTACACCCCTCCACTTTCTGTTCAGAAACCTAAACACGCTATTTCCGTATTTTTTATAACCGTCTATCTTCCGAAAACCGTATTTTTACAGGCATATCTCATTTTACCTTGTCTTGGCACGAATGACTGAACCCACTCCCCCTAAATATTCAAAATTAGAACAATTCTCGACCATTGTTTTTGTGGCAAAGTGGTTATGTATATCGTTGATAGTGGGTACTTTAGCAGGTTCAGCATCGGCTTTTTTTCTGGTGTCGCTAAACTGGGTCACCGATTGGCGCGAATCACATCAATGGATTATCTGGTTGCTTCCGCTCGGGGGCTTCATTGTGGGAGCTACTTACCATTATTTTGGGCAGGAGGTAGTCAAAGGAAACAATCAATTGATTGAAGAATTTCATAGTCCCAAACAAATCATTCCGCTCAAAATGGCCCCTTTGGTGCTTTTTGGTACGCTCATTACGCACTTTTTTGGGGGTTCAGCGGGGCGCGAAGGTACAGCAGTGCAAATGGGCGGTGCCATTGCCGATCAGTTCAGTAAACTATTTAAACTCTCGCCTCATGACCGCCGCATTATCTTAATCATCGGAATCAGTGCGGGGTTTGCGTCGGTTTTCGGCACCCCGCTTGCTGGGACGGTCTTTGCCTTGGAAGTATTAATTGTGGGCCGAATACGCTACGAAGCCCTATTGCCGAGTTTATTAACGGCCCTCATCGCCGATTATACATGCCACGCCTGGAACGTAGCCCATACGCCCTACGCAATTCCGTACGTGCCAATGCTGCACGCCGACACACTTATGTGGTGTATTTTGGCAGGCATTTTATTCGGTTTGGCCGCTTTGGCATTCTCCAAAACAGTGCATTTTTGGGGGACTTTTTTTAAGTCAAAAATCGCCTACCCTCCCCTGCGCCCCGTTCTGGGTGGCGTAGTGATTGCGATAGCCGTATGGGCTTTAGGCACCACCAAATACATCGGTTTGGGTATTCCGACGATTGTGGCCTCCTTTCAACAGGAATTACCCGCCTACGATTTTCTACTCAAACTACTCTTCACCACCTTCACGTTGGGTACAGGCTTTAAGGGCGGTGAGGTCACACCGCTGTTTTTTATTGGAGCGGCCTTCGGCAACGCACTTGCACTGTTTATTCCCCTTCCTATGGCACTTTTGGCAGGGATGGGATTTGTGGCAGTCTTTTCGGGCGCTACCAATACTCCCATTGCCTGCACTTTGATGGGCATTGAGCTTTTTGGTGCTGATTGCGGTGTTTTTGTTGGGCTGGCCTGCATCGTGGCCTTCCTGTTTTCGGGTCATTCAGGGATTTATAGCTCACAAATCGTAGAGGGTTCTAAACACTAAACAATTATCCATACTGATACAGCGTAAACAGCAGTTTATCCGCATTTATACCCATCCCCCCCAAGCCGTCGGTGATTGCGGTGGGGGCATGCAGTCGTGCGGTACAACGCCGCATAGTCTGGATTGAGTCGTTATAAGACGGCATAATGTTTTCCGAAATACTGAAACGATTTCGATGACGAAATTTTTCAGGGGATCTGAGGCAAAAGATGCACGGTACTTTTTAAACCCCTCCCCATCGTAACCAATCTTGAATTTGTTTTTTTTGCAAATCTGCAATGACCTCATTCAGGGGGTTATTGTGATAAAACTCGTCTTTGATACTCATCGTCGCTCCTCAATCAGCGGGGGTGGTTAAGATCTGGGCACGAGAAGCCCCCTCCCCCCCACAAAGAGGATGAAATTTTCTCGTAATTCGATCGGTAAAGGCCGTTTATAAACCTTTGGTAGCTGTTATTTTCACCGTTACCTGAACGGTATTCCCCAATTCATCCGTGTCGGAGTAAGTCTCTTGGAGGGATAAGTTCCCATTGCCAATTTGGCCCACTGATGTGCCCTCATTTAGCATTTCAAAATTTCCGTTTCCAAGGGCTTTAAGCTCAATACTGTCGTAAGTATCGTTGTAGGTTTGCATGGTTCCGGTACTATCGCGCTGAGAGATACTAAGGACCAAAGTGAGTGTGCTTGAGGCTTTTTTTGCTACATCAAACGAAATCGCAACGTTTTCTTTGATAATTGCATTGGTCAGGTCGATACTTTGAGCTATGCCATTGATGGATTCGGAATAAGTGGTGGCAGTATAAGCACCGATTACCTGGTCGGTGGGGTCTGGTTCGACTTCATTGTTGGTGCAGCCAGAGAAGATAAGCATAAACGCCAATGCGCTGATTGACAGAATACTTGTGAAAGTTTTCATAACTGATAATCGGGGAGGGTTGGTGTGATAAAAAATTAAACTGAGAATGGG
>JAIXPV010000466.1 GCA_027486105.1 Runella sp.
ATCAGCAAACGTATTTTAAGATTCCGATTGCTCAAAAAGGGATTTATAAGATTTCAACGGCAGAATTACGCCAAGCGGGGTTTCCTGTAGGAACAACCAATCCAACTTCACTACAGCTGTTTTTCCGTGGCGAAGAGCAGGCCATTTTGGTGCAGGGAGAAGCCGATGGCAAATGGGATGAGGCTGATTATCTGGAGTTTTATGGTGAAGCAAACGACGGTACGCAAGACTCGTTACTGTACATTCCGCACAGCGCACAACCCCACAAAATCTATAATCTTTACTCCGATACTACGGCTTATTTTATCACATGGCGTTTGGATGGACAACCTGGCAAGCGCATGGCTTCGTATCAAGAACAAAATACGTCTAACCTGACACCCGAGGCGTTTCACCGCGAAGATTTGTTGATTTCTAACATTTTAAGTTATAATTACTTAGGGATGTCAGAAGGGCTGATGTACCCGCTGGGTACTTCGCAAGGTGCTCAACATTCTTATTACGACTTTGGTGAAGGCTGGTCAGGACCTGAACTTTACAAAAATGCGGTGATTTCCAAACGAATTCAACTCGAAAACCCTGTTCGCACCAGTTTTAAACCCCAGCTTGAGCTTCATTTGATGGGGCGCGACCATCGCCTGCATTTTGTTGAAATTAAGGTAGGAAGCGGCCTTGTAGCAAATCGGTTGGTGGATACGGTCCGGTTTAACCACCAAAACGCACTCTTGGTGCAAAGAGAAATTGCGTTTTCGGATGTGTCGCTCGATAGTAACCGAATTTCCATTTCCACTACCTCCCGCGGGACTTTCCCCCAACAAGCCGAAGATGTATACAGTATCACGTATTATCGCTTACGCTACCCACAACGCTTTGATTTACAAAACAAAACACAGAAATATTTTTACCTCAACCCAAGCACCGTTGGCAAATCTTATCTTGAAATCCCTAACACGGCCAACGACTTTCGTTTGTTTGACATCACGGATAAAAAGAACATCACCCGCATCGGCACCACACTTGAAAATTCTATTCTAAAGGCCGTTGTTCGCGGTACAAACACCGCCAAGACGCTTTTTGCCACGCAAACGGCCCTCTCCGTACCGAGTATTCAGCGGGTTGGCTTTCGGAATATAGACGCTCCCAAAGCCAATTATCTCATTGTCACGCATCGCAATCTGGCAGCTGCTGCCAAGCAATTCGGCGGGTATCGGGCCTCCACAGCGGGCGGGCGTTATGACACCCTGACCGTGGATACAGATTTTTTGGTAAATCAGTTTAACTACGGAGAATTCAGTCCGTTGGCTATCCGTCGTTTTGTTCAATACATGGCCGACAAAGGCAATCCCCGATTTTTATTCATTGTTGGTCGCACCGAGCAGGTAGACTTTAATCGCGCCAAACCCACCCGCAGCCAAGTAGATATGGTGCCTTCGTTTGGTTGGCCAGGATCTGATAATCTTTTTTCACACGGACTCAAAGGACAACCCCAACTCCTTGCCGCCATTCCTACAGGACGACTTTGGACCGATAGCCCACAAACGGTACTGAATTATCTGGAAAAAGTACGGGAACATGAAGCTACGCCCATGAACTCTCTTTGGCGTAAAAATGTACTTCACCTCAGTGGAGGCACTACGTTGTTTGAGCAGGGGCAGTTTTTACAAATCATGAATGGTTTTAAGCAAAAAGCCCAACGTCAATACTTGGGGGCGCGTGTCACAACCATTACAAAAAAAACAGACGAAGCAGTCGAGTACGTCGGTATCGCCAATGAGGTCAATGAAGGAGCAGGCATTATTACACTTTTTGGCCATTCTAGCTTATCGGTAACCGATATTAACATAGGATATGTATCGGATGATGTTTTAGGGTTTCGCAACAAAGGCCGATACCCTTTGGTTTACGCCAACGGCTGTGTATTGGGTAATTTCACCTTCGGATCTACTACTTTTCCCATTGATTGGGTAGGTACCAAAGACCGGGGTGCCATTCTATTTTTGGCACATTCCAATTATGCCTTTGTTCACTCACTCCGGGACTTTGCCAGCACTTTTTACGAAACCCTTCTCGGCGACAGCACCAATCTCAGCCGTCCTTTTGGCGAAGTGCATCAGCAGATTATGCGTAAGACCTTGGCCAAGTTCCCTAATGACCCTATTTATCAGGCCGATGCGCAGCAAATGACCTTACAGGGCGACCCGGCCGTGGTATTGTTTCCAACAAAACACCCCGATTATGCCGTAATAAGTCAGGGAATCAGCGTAAAAGGCAAAAATGGAACCGCAATTGAGCCCTTGAGCGATTCGTTGGAAGTACGAGTGGCCGTTTCAAATTTGGGACTTTACCGCAACGAAAAGCTTCCCGTACGTCTCACCCGTACCACACGCGACGGAGCAGTGCAAGTATTTGAGGCTACTTTTCCTTCCGTGGCCTATCAGGATACGTTGTTGTTTCGCATCCCCACAGATCGTACCCAAAACGGTCTTAATCGATTTGAAGTGACGCTAGACCCCGTCAGTACA
>JAIXPV010000482.1 GCA_027486105.1 Runella sp.
CCCTTTCATAACACCTTATTTCACCTGAAAAATTCACTTCAAAACTAAATTCCTGTATGAAAAAACCGTTGCTCCTTGCCATTGTTTTATCTGGTAGCTGCATTTTTACTAAAGCTCAACAACGCCCTTCGGCCCCTGCTCCAGCCAATGCTACCGCAGCCGCGCCTGCCAAGGAAGAAAAATCATCTTACAACCTTACGTTTAACCCAGATTCTTTCGTGGTCACTGACCACGAGACGACCATCAAAGGCCAAAAGATTCCTTACCGAGCCACCACTGGCACCATGCCCGTGTGGGACGAAGACGGCAAAGCCATTGCGGGCTTGTTTTATACCTTCTACGAAAGGTCTGATGTCAAAGACCGCACCACCCGACCTTTGGTTATTTCGTTCAACGGCGGCCCTGGTTCGGCGGCCGTTTGGATGCACATTGCGTACACTGGACCACGATTGCTCAACATCGACGATGAAGGTTATCCCGTCCAACCTTACGGCATTAAAGAAAATCCTTATTCTATTTTGGATGTGGCGGATATTGTATTTGTAAACCCCGTCAACACTGGTTATTCGCGGCCTACGAGCAAAGACGTGCCTGGCTCAAAATTCTTTGGAGTTCGGGCCGACATTAAGTACCTCGCCGAATGGATTGGAACTTTTGTAACCCGCAACAACCGCTGGGCGTCGCCTAAATACCTCATCGGCGAAAGCTATGGCACCACGCGCGTATCTGGATTGGCGCTCGAACTCCAAAACTCGCAATGGATGTACCTCAATGGGGTGATTCTGGTCTCCCCTACTACGCTCGGCATTGAACGCGGCGAGGTGTCAGAATCTGCGCTACGACTCCCATATTATGCCGCTACGGCTTGGTATCATAAAGCGTTGAGCCCTGATTTGCAGCAAAAAGATTTGACTGATATGCTGCCAGAAGTGGAAAACTTCACCATCAATGAGTTGCTCCCCGCCATTAGCAAAGGTGGATTTTTGGAAGATGCCAAACGAAAAGAGATAGCCGCCAAAATGGCGCGGTATTCGGGCATTTCTGAAAAAGTGATTTTACAGAGCAATTTTGATGTACCAACGAATTATTTCTGGAAAGAGTTACTGCGCGACAAAGGATTTACCGTTGGACGCTTGGATTCGCGATATAAAGGAATCGACCGGCAGGATGTAGGCGACAGGCCCGATTTTAATTCCGAGCTTACGTCGTGGCTGCATTCCTTCACCCCCGCCATCAACATCTATTTGCGCAATGAGTTGAATTACAAAACCGACATGAAATACTACATGTTTGGCCCCGTGAATCCGTGGGACCGCAGCGGCGACCAATCTGCCGAAAATCTACGTCAGGCCATGGCCCAAAACCCATACCTGCACGTGATGGTACAGTCGGGCTATTATGATGGTGCCTGCGATTACTTCAACGCCAAGTACAACATGTGGCAAATGGACCCAAGCGGCAAACTCAAAGACCGCATGAGCTGGAAAGGCTACCGCAGCGGCCATATGATGTACCTCCGCAAGGAAGACCTTCAAACAGGCAACGAAGACATTCGTCAGTTTATCAAACAATCTTTGCCTAAACCAGGACAACCCGCGAAGTATTAATAAATATCCGTAGGGGCAGGCTTTACGTCTGCCCCCCCACGATGTTACAAAAGAGGCGTTTGATTCACACCTCTTTTATTTTTTAAAGTTATCCACACTGCACCTACTTTTACCCACATAATCAGTAAATTCCGACCCATAAATACTTGATAGTGTTGTAACTATTTAGTATTTACTATGAAGTCTTTTTTACTCTTTCTTCCTTTTCTTTTTATTGGTCTTGTACAGGCTACTGCTCAAACAAAATCCATCAAAAACTCGCCCACCTTGGGCGATGCCGCCCCCGAAACTGTGGGTATATCCTCCGAGCGACTCAGCCGTATGGATGGTATATTACAAAATGCCGTCACGCAAGGAGCAGTGCCAGGCGTAGCCGCGATTGTGGTTCGCAACGGCAAGATTGTTTACCACAAAGCCTTTGGCATGGCCGACAATGAATCCAACCGGCCGCTCAAACGTGACGATATTTTTCGAATCGCTTCCATGACCAAAGCCATCACTTCTACGGCCGTGATGATGCTCTGGGAAGAAGGAAAATTTCAATTGGACGACCCGATTTCCAAATACATTCCTGAATTTAAGAATCAGACAGTGCTGAAAAATTTTAAGTTTTTGGATAGCACCTACACCACCGAACCCGTCAAATCTGAAATCACGATTCGTCATTTACTGACCCACACCTCTGGGCTCGGCTACGGTGTCATTGACGGCGACGAGCGCTTCAAGGCCATGTATCATAAAGCAGGTATCGTAGATTTGTTTACCACCCAACCCGTCAAAATCGGCGATAATATCAAGAAACTCGCAAAATTACCTTTGCATCATCATCCAGGCGAAAAATACGTTTATTCAGAAGGCTTAGATGTGCTGGGGTATTTCATCGAGATCATGTCGGGAATGCCTTTTGATGAGTTTTTGCGCAAAAGATTGTTTGACCCACTGGGCATGAATGATACCTATTTTTATTTACCCGAAGCCAAGGCATCTCGCTTAGTGGCTATTCAAAAACCACAAAACGGCCAATGGGTGAGGTATCCAAACACATTTTACGACACCGAATACCCCGTCAAAGGTGCGAAGGCTTTCTTCTCGGGTGGAGCAGGATTATCAAGTACCGCCAAAGATTACGCAACTTTTTTGTTGATGTACCTCAACGGTGGAGAACTGAACGGCAAACGTTTTTTAAGTCGTAAAACCATCGAAACCATTCTTAGCAATCAGGTTGGCGAACTATTGGGCGGTGACAAAGCCAACTCTTCTTACGGATTGGCGTTTGGATTATTAAACAAAGCAGGTGCCGAAAAAGGAGCTAAAGGCAGCGAAGGCACCTTTGAATGGGGCGGGTATTTCAACACCAACTATTTTGCCGACCCTAAAGAAAAAATCATCGGTGTGATTATGAAACAAACGCAAAGCAGCAGCGACAACCTCAATAATCTGTTTCGACAAATGATTTACCAATCTATTGATGATTAATAGTTGAAAAATAGTACCGAGTAAGAGGGTGGAGGTAAGATGAGATTCAAGGCAGTTCAATCTAAAATCTTATGTTCGGCATCTTAATTCTATCTTCCGCAATGAATAAATCCTGTAAACCAAAAAAATACAATGAAAACGACATTCATCTTTCTTTTATCAGTTGTATGGTTTACGCTGAGCGCCTATGCCATCGACCCCAAAACGCTGGAGATTGGCGCGCAAGCCCCCGATTTTAAACTCTCAGGTACCGACGGAAAAACGTACAGCTTGGCGAGTTTCAGCAAGGCGAAAGTACTGGTGGTTGTGTTTACTTGCAACCATTGCCCCACCGCTCAAGCCTACGAAGACCGCATCATTCGCCTCACCAACGACTACAAAGCCCAAGGTGTGCAGGTGGTAGCTATCTCTACCAACGACCCCTCGGCGGTGCGTTTGGATGAACTGGGGTACACCGACTTGAGTGACACATTTGAAGAGATGAAGATTCGGTACAAAGACAAAAAGTTTAATTTCCCCTATCTCTACGACGGGTCGTTTTGACGACGTAGAAAAACCCACCGAAACCCCCAAGGTCAACAATGCCCGCGACGCCGTGGAAGCTTTGCTCGCTGGAAAGCCCGTGGCAGTACCTAAAACCAAATCATTTGGGTGTTCTGTCAAATGGAAAGAGAAATCGGATTGGATTGAACGGGGCAAAGCCGAATGGGCCAAAGAAGAAGTAAAACTCGAAAACATCAACCCCGACGGACTACGTAAACTATTGAAAAACGATACCGACAAGCTCCGGGTCATCAATGTTTGGGCCACTTGGTGTGGGCCTTGCGTGGTAGAATTTCCTGAGTTTGTGACCATGAACCGGATGTACAGAGGGCGCGATTTTGAGTTTGTCAGCATCACCACCGACAAGCCCGCCCAACGCGAAAAAGCGCTAAAATTCCTCAAAGCTAAGCAAGCCTCCAACGTCAATTATATTTTAGACGGCATGGACGTGTATCAATTTATCGAAATCCTCGACCCTAAATGGCAAGGCGCCTTACCTTATACCCTTATCATTGAGCCTGGTGGCAAAGTTATTTATACCAAACAAGGAGCAATCAATGCCCTCGAAGTCCGAAAAAAGATTGTAGAAAGCCCTACAATAGGGCGATATTATTAAATAAAACAACCCCCCCCCCCAACGCCCACTACGTTGGGGGGGGGGGTTGTAAGGCATATTCCGAAAAATCAAAAACAAAATATTATTTAAATAATCATATTTCAAAAAATCATTATAAACGCATTACAGGAAACTTTTTATCCAAAAAAAATGTCTATACACTTGGATAATAAAACATTCCTTTTATATTTGTAATACAAATCTGCTCGTGCTTTAGAAAGCAAATCTTTCTTTTATACATATCTACCTCTTTTGCTCATCTTTTGATAGAACGGCAAATCATCCACTAAAGCACTCATCAGGGGCAGATACCATCTCTAAGTTTTATCCAACTTCTCAGCTTTGCCGTTAGGCGTTGGTTCTCATCCAAATTAATATTTAAGGCTCGCTGAGTGCTCATTCATTCAACTAAAAATCGCCTTCAAAAAGGCTTCCTACTTCAAACAACTCACCGTTGAGTGGTTGTACACTTCATTTAAAATTTCCACTGACATGAACCGTTTTTCAGTTTTATATACGCTCAAAAAGCACCACCAGCATCTTACTTTCAACACACGCGCCGAGGCCGAAGACGCCCTAAAAAAGCTCTCCCGCCACCGCCGAGGAGTTCCCATTGGTATTTATGATGCCAAGACCGAATTGTTTTTTTGGGAACCTAATCGCCAAAAAAAATACAGCCAACTGAGTTTTAGTGAACAGGCTCAAGAAGACAATGCTATAATTGCGATTGCTCAGAATTTACGCTTGCAGGCAGAAATTGCTTCAGACGAAAACCAGGTGGATTTGGACATTATGCTACGGCCAATGCCTCGTCTAGTTCATTCTTAAATCACCACAATCCCAAAAATGATTTCGAGGATGTTCTAAAGAAAGGCCCTTGGTGGGTTTTATCACCGCCAACCTGTAAAATAAAATCCCCTCAAACTCCTAAAATCAGGGGCTTGAGGGGATACAGAATGCGTCTTCAACGCACTTACTCTTTTCTGAAAGTAATGCACAAATGCTTGTGCAGCAGCACCGTTTGATTAGTATTAAGCAAGTGTTGCTCTCGAAGAATCTTCTTTTCCTGTGGGTCAGCAGTCTTGCGGGATAGTTTTTGAGACGTCAAAAACGAGCGTAGATGCAGGAATGCACCCAGAAACAAATACCAAACCAGCGAGCTGATACTTAATTGATTGGGGTATACTTTCTGAAACCGCAAACCAGCCAAACCCGCCATCGAGCGTAGCCGCTGTACATTGCAGAGGTACACCCGGCCATTGTAAAGGTGTGCATCATCGTAGCCAATGACTTCGGCTTCGTTGGATAAAAACATGTCGCTGCGCTCGGCTTCCACCATGAGGTTAGCCATACGCCCACTCATACTGCTATTGTTAGGCTTTGTGATGATCAAGAGTCCGTTGGGCTTAAGAATGCGGGCGAGTTCTTGCAACAGGAAAGTCTGATTGGGAATGTGCTCAATGGTTTCCATCAACAACACATAATCGGCCGTATTTGACTCAATAGGTAATGTTTTGTCGAGGTCGATGGGTGAACAAATCAACGAATCGCTCTTGAGCATATCAGGATGCTTATCAAAAGGCTTGACCTTTGCGCCAGCATTATGCCACAAATTTGCCACATATCCCGAACCAGCAGAGACATCTACAACCCGCTTTTCACGTACGTCGTGCTCGGCTAGATAACGGTGTATAAACTCCAGCGCATTGCCTTTGGAATGCGGCACATGTTTAATTTGCTCTTTATAATTGGACATAATTAACGGGAAATATCAATAGGACGGGTTTTAAATTTAACCTTCCATCGATCAATTTGTTTTTTTAATTTTAGCGTAAAAGTCTCCTCTGGTTCGGGCAATTTGCCTAGAAACTTGGGCCCAATTTTGAGATAATTTTTAAAAAATGTGTTGCTACTCAAACCCCATTTTAAGATGAACTCGGTTCGACCATCGTTGCGTTTGACCCGTCCTGTGCTTCTGCTCGCAAAATGGTACACCCTACTTTTTCCAATTCCTTTATAAAAACGGACGCCATAATGCCACAATTTTATCATAAAATCGGGGTCGCTGTACATTCCTGGGAAAAACTCTATACTCAAGCCCCCCACGGCCCGGTAAACAAACGTTGGCAAGACCATCGGATACCATTGGCTACCGTTCCAGTCCTCTTTCGGATAGCTGGCGTATTCCGACAAAAATTTTGCTTCATCAAATTCCGACGGATGTGTACCGTAGTTTTTATCGGCAATCACGCAAGCATTTCCTTTATCAAAGCCTTCAATCATGGTTCCGCTGATGCACCATTTATCGTCTTTCTGTTTTTTTATTTCTTCCAACAGAAAGAAGTCCCAATCGGGACATAAATACATGTCGTCGTCAATAAAAACCAGATAATCGGCCACTGCCAAATGAGAGGCCGCGTTGAACCCATAGCATACCCCAGAGTTTTGACTGCTTTTGGTATAGCCAATGTCCCCCTGCGCTATAACCCAGTCCTCAGAACCATCTTTCCCTTCGTTGACATGTACAATAATTTGATGCTTATATCGGCTATTTTTTCTAATACTATTTACCGCACATTTGAGGTAATCGAGGTTATTCCAAGAGGGAATAAGTATCGAAAAAACAGGAGAATACGCTAAAGACACTTTTTTATATGTGAACTCCATAGCATTCTTTACCATCCTTTTCGGAGAATATAGGCGATATATTCAACGTCTTCTTCGGTCACTTTGGCGTGGAGAGGCAACACCAAGTAGCGGTCTTCAATGGCATCCATTTTCGGAAATAAGCCAGGGGTTCGGCCACCAAAAATGGTATATTTATCATTGCGGTAATGTACCTGGCCAGATTCAATTCCATGTTCACGCAGGTATTTTACCAGATTTTCACGATTGTCGACCTCGGCAGTCAACAGCCACGCAGCGTGTTCACGGTCGGTATATTCACTTCCTATGACCCGTATTCCTTTAATATCTTTCAATAGATTACAATACAAGCGGTATAATTTCTGGCGATGCGCCAAATGCTCATCAAACTCCTCAAGAGACGCCAATCCGAGGCTCGCCGCAATATCGGTCATCTGGTATTTATAACCCACTTCTACAATGTCGTTTTCCCAGATGCCTTTTTGTTTACTACTACGGTCAATACCAAACCAGCGCAAACGTTTGGCTTTTTCTACCAACGACTTGTCTTTCACCACCAACATGCCACCATCGCCCGTTGTGATATGCTTGATAGCCTGAAACGAAAACATTGTAAAATCGCTTTGACTACCGATGTACTCGCCTTTGTATTTTGCTCCTACGGCATGGGCGGCGTCTTCTATAATAGCAATATTATGTTTGGCTCCTAAGGCCCAAAGTTCATCCATATCGCACGGCAAACCACCATAATGCACGCAAACAATGGCTTTGGTTTTGGGAGTAATTAGACGCGCTACATGGTTGACGTCAATATTGAGGTTTTCGTCAACATCAGCAAAGACAATTTTTACCCCCATATAAAGAAACGGGATATTGGTCGCAGTGCAGGTAAAAACTGGGGCAATTACCTCATCTCCAGCCTGTAAACCAGCCAGTAGGTACGATAAATGCAGAGCATCGGTACCCGACCCCACCGCTAAACTCTTGCAGGGGGCGGTAAATTTTTCTTCAAATCGTTTTTCAAATTCTTCTACCCTGGGTCCTTGCCCAATCCATCGAGTGTTCAGAACTTCGGTCACATTTAAGGCCGCTTTAGCGGGAATGTTTGGATGGAATAAAACAATACCGTCCCCTGTATCCATTACAGGAAACTCGTTCATAGGTTTTTCAGTAATCATAAAGATAGATTTTTCAAGTTAGGCTTTAGAGAGGAACGACTATAGAATCGGGTGACTTACTTTTTCAAAGTATAAAAGGTTAGATAGACAAAATCACTCATTCCATAGACAAAATTAGTCATTACATAGACAAAAAAACAATAGTGTTTATAAATCTACTATAAATAATATCCGTTTTTATATTGATATAATATTTTTTTATTGGACTCAAACACCTCACATTAGTACCACATAGCGTTTTGTGGGGTTTTGGTGAATTGGCTACATTATTTAGAGGTGCCCCTTTGAACATTACCTTTTTTATGGTATATTTTTTACAAGATTAGATTAGAAAATATTGTAAATTAGGCAGTTTAAACATCTAACAGCTCTAATAGAAAGGAATATTTAGCCCTTCAGTACAGTAAGGAGTGAGCAACTTTGAGAAGAATTTTGTCGGCTGGTTGAAGCGGGTATCTTACCAAAAAACTAAGAAATCGACACCGATATCATAGTAGTCGATTATGAAGCACTTTGAAAAAAATTAGTAACTCTAACAAGAAATAGAAGGCAGGCTCTACACGGAGCCATTGAACACATACCGAGCGTTTTAGAATACGCTTTGAAGAAAAACTAGTGACTCCGACGGGAATCGAACCCATATCAAGCGTTTAGGAAACGCTTATTCTATCCGTTGAACTACGGAGTCTATTTCAAAAATCAAAAGCCCCCATATCAAGCGTTTAGGAAACGATTATCGGGCGGCGTTCCGCGCTATCCGTTGAACTACGGAGTCTATTTCAAAAATCAAAAGCCCCCATTTAAGCGTTTAGGAAACGACTATCGGGCGGCGTTCCGCGCTATCCGTTGAACTACGGAGTCTATTTTAAAAATTACAAGCCCCCATATCAAGCGTTTAGGAAACGATTATCGGGCGGTGTTCTGCACTATCCGTTGAACTACGGAGTTTGATTTTCGGCAAATGTCTGAAAACTATTCGGCAAAATCAACGTCTGTATAGGGTACATTGAGCCAATTTGGGTAAATAACGTAGTGTTTTTGTTTTATCAACTCAAATAGTTTAGTTCGCAGTTCGCCCAAATTCTCGCTGTTTTGGGCTGAGATAAATACCACGTGCTCTGCCGAAGCATTGTAATAACTCTTTTTGAGCTTTTCAAGCACCATTTCCTTGGTTTGTTCCACCACAATTTCGCCTTCTTCTGTTTCAACTACTTCATCGAAAGCTTCTTTTTTGGGATGGTAAGCGTCAATTTTATTAAACACCATCACCGTCGATTTATCACCCGCGCCGATTTCGGCCAATGTCTGATTTACCACTTCGATTTGTTCCTCAAACGACGGGTGAGATATATCAACCACGTGAAGCAAAATATCGGCTTCTCGTACTTCATCGAGGGTCGACTTAAACGACTCGATGAGCTTCGTGGGCAGTTTACGAATAAACCCTACCGTATCGGTCAACAGGAAAGGGATATTTTCAAGCACTACTTTACGCACCGTAGAATCGACAGTGGCAAACAGTTTGTTTTCGGCAAATACATCCGTTTTGGCCAAGCGACGCATGAGCGTAGATTTACCCACGTTGGTATAACCCACCAGCGCCACGCGCACCAAACGGTTACGCTCTTTACGACGCGTAACGCTTTGCTTATCAATCTTTTCGAGTTTTTCTTTCAAAAAAGCAATTCGATCTTGCACGATCCGTCGGTCAGTTTCAAGCTCTTTTTCCCCAGGTCCACGCATCCCGACCCCGCCTTTCTGACGGCTCAAGTGCGACCACATGCGGGTCAATCGTGGGTACATATATTGATACTGCGCCAATTCTACTTGGGTTTTTGCCTGTGCGGTTTGGGCGCGCATCGCAAAAATATCCAGAATCAATAAACTACGGTCGAGCACTTTTATATCTTTAAATTCGGCTTCGAGGTTACGTACCTGCGAAGGAATAAGCTCATCGTCAAAGATTATCATGTCTACGGGGTTGGCAGTCACAAAGGTTTTGATGTCTTCGAGCCGGCCTTTGCCCACAAAGGTGCGGTTATCCGAATATTCGAGTTTTTGCGTAAAGGTCTTGACCGTCTCTACCCCCAAAGTAGAAGCCAGAAATGCCAACTCTTGCAGGTATTCCTGGGTTTGTTCGGCAGTTTGGCGTTGGGTAGTGATGGCAACTAATACGGCGGTTTCCTGTTTTTTGGCGGTTGAATTCATTTATACTTACTTCCCGTCAATCCGGGATTAATGGTTATCCGTTGTTGGTTAAACGGGTATGAATAAACGGTATTATTTTGGAGAAAGTTTCGTTAATTGCCACGAAGTTAAGCCTTTATTTAGACTTTTGTACTTTACAAAACAGCACTGCACAACACAACCAACGCAAAACGAACCAATCTGAGCAGATTTTATGTCAGTAATAGCCAAAGTTGCCCAGTGGGGAGTTATCATTTATGCCGCCGTTGCCCTACTGATTTGGTGGCTGCATCCGCTGGTTTTATTTCGGCCCACGGCGCTGCCTGCCGATTATGCGTATAATTTCAAAATTCCGTTTCAAGAAATCCATTTTAACCCTGAAAAAGGCCAAGTCAGATTAAACGCTCTATGGTTTGGCACGAGGGATTCGGTCGTGCTTAGACGCCCTACGTTTTTTCAAGGAAAGGTGGTTTTATTTTTCCACGGAAACCGCGATAACCTAGCCCGCTGGGGCAGCGAATATGCTGAACGATTTACCAAAAGAGGATACAACGTTTTGATGTACGATTACCGAGGCTACGGCAAAAGCACTGGCGAACGCTCCGAAGACGGCCTCCACCGCGACGCCCAGTACGTGTATAATTTCCTCAAAAAACGCTTTTCGGAAGATTCTATCATCGTGTATGGCTACTCCATCGGCTCGGGCATGGCTGCGCGGATAGCCGCCAACAATCGCCCCAAAAGGCTGATTCTGGAAGCACCTTATGCCAGTATCCCCACTTTAGGACGTACGCAATTGCCGATTTTTCCGTACGAATGGCTCACGCGGTACAAATTCCGCACCGACAGTTGTTTTGCCCACATTCACTGCCCTATTCATCTTTTTCACGGCACCGACGATGTGACGGTTCCTTATGAAAACAGTATTATATTGTTGTCATCGCCTTCGGCGGTCAAGGTTCGATTAACGATCCTTCCCAAGGGTCATCACCTGCATTTGGATAGCTTCCCGCGGTATCAATCTACACTAGACAGTTTATTAAGCATTAACAACCAGTAGTTGCAATTGAGAACAGAGGCGTTTGATCAACATATTGATAATACGCTTGTTTACTTCTTCTTCCAGCGGGCGGTAGGTTTCGTATTGTTCAGGCGTAAAATGCCCTACGACAGTACCAACCAAAAGGCTTCGAAAATTGATGTCTTTGCGAATCGTTTTTTCGATGTAAATGACTTTGTCTTCGGGTGAATAGTTCTCAAAATGAACCTTGCGCTTACTTACGTGATGACGAAAAAGCAAGATAAAAAGCTCATTTTGGGCCTTGAGAATGGGACGAAGTACTTCGTTTTGAATTTGTTCGGGGATGGACATA
>JAIXPV010000603.1 GCA_027486105.1 Runella sp.
ATCCCTTGAAGGAATTCTTTGCGGTATATCTCGTTTCTAAGCGCAATAAATTTTTCGATGCCTTCCAGTTCCTGAATTTCCACCGTTGCCTTATCATGAATTTGAAGGATAAAAACATAGTCTAACGCAACTTCATCCCCTTTTTCTGACTCCATCGGGAAGTAAAACTTCCCCCACTCAGGTACAATCCGGCTCAGCCCCTCTTCATTCTGATTGAGTTGCTGTAAGCTATCGCTCCATAATTTTATACGGTCTGAAATGGCCCACACATAAGGTTTCCCTTCCTTTATAAAGATAGGAGTGATGTCGTCAGTTAAAAAATCAGCACCATTCAGGCAAAATGCCGCCGTAAGTGAGGACTTCCCAACGCCTGATTCTCCACAAATCATTACCCCTACTCCTTGAAAACTAAAGCAGCTACCGTGCAGTGGTAAGTTTTTACGCTGATGCAATATAGCACCGTACACAGAGCCATTTAGGTACAATTCCAATGCATTTTGGGTAACATCCGGATAAGGCATCAATTCTATATAGTTGCCGTTGCAGGCATAAAAGCAGGCAACCCCCTCCAAATCAAGCAAAAATTCACGCTGATTAAGGCATACCGAAGGATAACAATGATTTGGATGTGCAATGTCTTTTTTTACGCCCGTCAGTTGTATTTCAATATTTTTTATGGGAAAACGTAATTGCATACTTGCTATTTTATAACTCAAATATAGGGCGTATATCCTTCATATTAATGATATTTTTTTGAAGTGTAATGTTTCTTCTCTGAAAAAGGGGTTTGTATTCTTCAGGAATGTATGAATAGTTTTTATCACCTACAATTAAGTGTGGTTCTAATTTAAAATTATCACTATCAAAATACCACGGAAGGCTGTAATTACAATATAGCAATGGTCTTTTTTCATCTGACTGATTGGGATTCCCGCAGTGGACGACTCGGTGATCCATTAAAATACAAGTCCCTACCTCAATTTCAGGCTCAATAAAATTCGGATTATTCTCAAACTCCTCCGAATGAAGCGGACTTCTATGACTCCCTGGCCAATAACGAGTAGGGCCGTTTAGTAAAAGAAATCAATGGAATAAGAAGTCCAACGGCATACGCTGGTAGAAGAGGTGCTAATGACACACCCTTAAATATTTCACCGTCTCTATGCTGGGGCATGGATTTTGCCCCTGGCAAAGAAGTAACACAGGTCAAATCACTGACTATAAAGTTCGTGTTAAATATGCCCTTAAGAATTGGTAGAATGAGTGGGTTCGCATACAAGTCAGGGGTGTTAAAGTTATTTCTTACTTCTAACGATACTTGCACCCTTCTATGCCCTACCCTAAGCACTTTTTTTTATATTCTTCCGAAAAAAAATGTTCATAATTGCCTATAAAATCGGCATGCAGTGTATTGATAAAGTCTTTTGAAAACACGTCTTTCAGTATAACATACCCATCTCTGCGAAAATCTTTCAATATTTCCTCCAAATGAGATACCTCAATTTGTTGGCTCTGAAGTTCTTCTTTACTAAAGTTAACTATATTCATTTTTGAATTGATTATTAAATTGTCCTTTCAGAAAAAAACAAACAGATTATTTACTCAATTTAGTTAAAATATCAATCATTATTTGTGTCTTAATTGAAGGAAAAAAGATATAATCATTGAGTTGTAGGCTTTTTTTATCCCATTGTTTCAAAGTAATAGTATCAATTTTATGAAACGAAATAATCCTTTCTGTTGTCTCATCCTGTACGAGTTGAATAATTGAATAATCGAGTGCTTTAAGAAAAGAACATACCTCCGAGGCTCTATTTTGGGTGAATTCCAAAACTTCATCACTAAAACTGTCCAAAATTTCGCAGATAATAAAGGGACGATTCTTATGAATTAGTTTTTCCATTCCCTTTAGAGCCTCTAATTCGGCGCCTTCAATGTCAATTTTAATGCAATTAATGGAGGCGTCTAATTCTAAAACATCCAAATTGAAAGCTATAATGGGGTCTTTCAGCCTAAAAAATCGGGGTCGAAGTTCTTCCACAATCGACGCGGTAGGGTCAGCCTCATTATTTCTTTCCAAGAATATCTGTTCTAATTTATTTGAAAGTGCGAAATTGTAAATGTGACAGTTTCGAAAATCATTAACCCTTATGAATTCTTTTAAATAATAACAGCAGGATACAGCAGGTTCAAAACCTATGTAATTTATTTGTTTTTCAGTGCACTTGACAGCGACCAGGGTTTGGCCAATATTTGCACCTACATCAATAAACGTTTGACCATCTGAAATAAACAACTCATTAACGAGTAAATAAAGCCAATTGGGTTTTAAGTACAAATTGGGGTATCCAATCTCTCCAATAACAGGAATATAAATATTACGGTGTGTGTATGATATCCTTTTTGATATATTGAATAAATTCAGCAACCTGAACTTTTTCAATATTTTAAATTCTATATTTTTAAGTACCATACTGTTTTTATATACCCCTGTTTATTATTCTTTTTTTAGAGACTTTAATAGCCTCCAATTCTAATTGCATTACCCCACCAAAAGTTTTATCGATTGAATAGGCGAGGCATACTTTGTATAATATTCATACGCGCCCTTTTCTAAATGCTGTCTGTATTCTTTATCATTAAGCAAAAGTTCAACGGCTTTTTTTATCTCATCTTCTTCACCAGCTACATAATGAATGTGCTTCCCATGTTCAAGCGGAGCGGGTAAATCATTTATCAAGGGCGTTGATATAATGGCTTTGCCTAAGGCCAAATATTCCCCCAACTTCCATCCGTGGCACATAGCCCAAGCGGGCGTATTAAAAACGAGGGTTGAATCCTTAATTTTAGCAATGTATTCTTCTTTCAAAATCCAATCTGTATCCAATATTAAATGTTGAAAACGCGGATTCCTATTTTTGATTTGGCTATATACAAACCCACCTTCAAAATGCAGGTTTTGAATTGATTTACAGACCTCAAAAAAACGAGCGCGGTATAAATTGACGGTTTCATCGTTGCGAATCCATTCATCACTGTTCCATAAGGCACTCACTGAGAAAACATAATCGCCCTTTGATTGTCCCAGACGATAACCTTCTATCGGTAGATGCCTATTTTGCTTTATATACTTTGACAAAAACCGCTTGGTCTGCTTCAAGGGTGGGGTTGATTTAAGACAGTTTGAACCTGCAAGAAACACGCTCTGATACAAATTCCATATTTTTATGCCAAACCCTGGAGCCATCCTGATGATTTTGTCTCTTAACTCTTTGGGAGTTTCCTTTTCGTTATAATTGATTTTGCCGTAAAAATCACACCATTCATAATCTTCCCGTTCTATGGAGGTTGCGTCACTACAATCAATCACGTATCGGCTGATTTTTGCGCCATTTTCTACCACAAACTTTAAGGCCGAATTAGGTTTGTTGGTATTAAAATAACGGCTTGAAAACTGAACGTTTTTTCTGCCATAAATTTCGTATAAACCTTGAATATAAAATGCCGTATAATCTACATCTGTCCAAGGGTCAAGGTATACCTTCATCTACAATCTACTTCAATTGTGCCAGCACACAAACATCTTCGTTGGGCCGGTTGTGGGTAAAAGGAATATTGGCCATTTCGTCTTCGAGCGTAATTTCTCGGGCATTTTTGAATTTCCCAACCGTCTCTAGCTGATAAAGTAACCCTTCG
>JAIXPV010000356.1 GCA_027486105.1 Runella sp.
CCAGCGGCCTACTAGTCAGCCAAATGCGTGGGTAGCCGATTTTAAAGATGAGAAGCCCAAATTGCGTTTAGATTGGCCCGAAAAACAACACATAAAGAAAATTGTGCTGCATTTCGATACTGATTTTGACCACCCTATGGAAACCGTTCTGATGTCGCATCCCGAAAATGAAATGCCATTTTGCATAAAAAATGTGCGGATTTTAAACGATAAAAATGAGCTCGTTGCTCAAATTAACGATAATTACCAAAGTCAGCGGACTATTGTATTGGAACATGCCATCCTAACCCAATCGCTTACCATCGAAGTAGAGCATCCTTCGGCCAACGTTCCAGCGGCACTTATGGAGATTCGGTGTTATTAGGCATATGCTTTTATTTTTTTTGGATAATTTCATAAACAACTTTAAATTTTTGTAGGTTTAATGGCAAGGGCTTGACTTAATGGGATATACCAATTATATTGGTCATCCATTCAGCCTAAATAGCCTCCCTTGTGAACAAAACTTTATTTGTTTTTGCCCTTTTTCTCGGTTCGTTTTCGTTAACTTTTGCCCAGAAGGTTCAAATTGAAACCTCAATGGGGAAGATTATCGTTGAACTTTACGCCGATAAAGCTCCCATTACGGTGGCTAATTTTCTTCGTTATGTGGATGAAAAACGCTATGATGGAGGTAAGTTTTACCGCGTCGTACGTATGGACAACCAGTCTACAAGCCCCGTCAAAATTGAAGTAATCCAAGGAGGGCTTCAAAGTGATTCTACCAAAATGCTGCCGCCCATTCCGCAGGAAACAACCAACAAAACGGGGATTCTGCACGTGGATGGCTCCATTTCGATGGCGCGCGGGAAGCCCGAAAGCGGTGCTTCCGAATTTTTTATTTGTATCAATGCCCAGCCTGAACTAGACTTTGGAGGTAAGCGAAACCCCGACGGCCAAGGATTCGCTGCCTTTGGAAAGGTTGTGAAAGGCATGAAGGTAGTACGCAAAATTCAGAAAGGGGAAACGGGCCAACCGGGACCGACTAACGCCTTCTCTAATCCTATGCAATTGCTGAAGAATCCCGTCGTAATTACTGCTGTACGACGTATAAAATAGCCTAGAAGTGTTCCTTATTCAGCCGAAGGAATACTTTTTTTTTCGATTACCCATTTTATGTACACCATAAAAACCAAATCTCCTCATGAAAAGAAGGTTACTTCTGTTAATGTTGTTAGGCATGTCTATGCTTGGACGAGCACAGACCAAAACGATTTCGGGGAAGGTCACCTCGCCCGAAAATGAAGGCGTTCCTGGAGTCAATGTTTTACTTAAGGGAACCAATGTAGGAACCGCTACCAAGGCTGATGGTACCTACCAAATCAGCGTTCCTGACAAGTCGGGCACGTTGGTGTTTTCGTTTATCGGCTACAAAACGGCGGATGTTGAAATTGGAAACCAGTCTACAATCAATATTCAATTGGAGGCTGATTTGGTCAATTTGAACGAAGTCGTCGTAACGGCCAATGCCATCGTGCGTGAGAAAAAAGAACTAGGCTATGCTGTTTCGACCATCGGCGGTGCTGAACTCGTCAAAGCACGCGACCCAAACGTGCTCAATTCGATGGCGGGCCGGATTGCAGGGGTGCGTATTTCGCAACAATCGGGTACGGTGGGTGGTTCGAGTCGGGTTATGATTCGCGGAGCCAACTCCATTTCAAGCTCTAGTGAGCCCCTGTTTGTGGTAGATGGAATCCCGATTTCAAACTCTTCTTTTAACAACTCTGAAACCGACGTGGTGACGGGTGGAGTAGACGTAGGTAACCGGGCAGGAGATTTGAATCCCGACGATATTGAAACCATGAACGTGCTAAAAGGGGCGGCTGCGTCGGCTTTGTACGGCTCACGGGCCCGCAATGGCGTGATTGTGATTACGACCAAACGCGGTAAACAAGGAGCGAAGAAAATGAACGTGACAGTCAACTCATCCTACCGCACCGACAATGTTTTACGGGTTCCTGAACTTCAAACAGAGTACGCACAGGGAAATTTAGGGGTGTACAATCCTCAATCGGGTAACGGCTGGGGACCCAAGATTTCTAGCGTAACGGGTCCTGTGAAAGATTATAAAGGCGAAACAGTGCAGGGTTTGCAGGCGTATCCGCAAAACTGGAAAAATTTCTTTGTAACAGGCCACACCATGATTAACAGCGTTTCGCTAGACGGTGCTACTGATCAAGGGGATTATCGTATTGGTTATACCAACTTACGTCAAACGGGTACGGTGCCTAGCTCTGAACTAAACCGTAATACATTTGCCATCAATGCAGGTAAAAAAATTACCGATAAATTGACTTCCCGCGCTTGGGTAAACTACGTACGCACCACCAGCGACGGACGCCCGCAGCAGGGCTCAAATACGACTAATATCATCGCTACAATTTTGGCGGGCTTGCCCGTGACGGTAGATATTAACGAGTTGAGAAACAATCTTTTTGCACCTTCGACGCAGGCGGTCCCCGTAGGTTGGACGGGAGATTTGGCGCGCTCTATTGACCTCAACGGTGTTCAGAATAACCCTTATTTCGTAACGGCGTTCAACCGTTTTTCAAATACTGTAGACCGTGTTTATGGAGGAACCAGCCTTAGCTATGATGTGACGCCTTGGTTTAACGTGACAGGGCGCGTAGGTACCGATTTCTTTACCGAAAACCGCCGTGCAGTAACGCGCAAAGGAACACGCGGGCGCCTGAATGGACAGTTTGAAACCAACGATATTTTTGAACGCGAACTCCAAACGGATATTTTAGGAACGATTTCGCGCAAAATCAATACCAACTGGACCTTCAAAGGTATCGTTGGACACCAGTTTAACCAACGTACCATTCGCCGTTCGCGTTTGTTGTCAGAAGGTTTGAATATTGACCAACTTTATACTTTTGCCAACGCCCAATCCAATGTGCCGTCCAATTTCTTCAGTCGGCGGGATATCTTTGGAGTGTATGGCGACTTTAGTTTTGATTATAAAAACTATTTGTTTCTCAACGTAACGGGTAGAAATGACTGGTCTTCAACGCTTCCGGTTAATAATAACTCCTATTTTTATCCGTCGGCGAGCGTATCTTTTGTATTGACTGAAGCGTTCCCAAATTTAGGAATTGTTAAAAACGACATTTTGAGTTATGCAAAACTCCGCGCCAACTACGCCAACGTAGGTTCGGACGAAGACCCCTACCAATTATCGTTTACCTACAATCCATTGACGCAGGCTAGTGATATTTACACGTTCAATATTTTGTATCCTATAGGTGGGGCGTCGGCTTTTGGAGCAACCAATATTTTGCCGCCTACCAACCTCCGTCCGCAACAACAAACTTCGTATGAATTCGGGGCGGAGTTGAAGTTTTTCGGCGGGCGTTTGGGCTTGGACATGACCTACTACAAAACCCTCAATTACGATCAAATTATCTCCATTGCCATTCCCCAAACGACGGGTTACTCGGCTAGACGTTTGAATGTGGGCGAGATTTCCAACAGAGGTCTAGAAGCCATGTTGACCGTTACGCCGTTCAAAACGCGTTCGGGCTTCCGTTGGGATGCGGCCTTTAACTTCAACCGAAACATCAACCGTGTGGAATCGCTGGCCCCTGGGTTGACCGAATTTATCACCACTTCAGGCGACGGATTCGGGATTTTTGTGGTGGCGCGTCCTGGCGAAACGTTCAGTATTCAAGGTGTAGGCTGGTTGCGTGACCCGCAGGGAAATATCATCATCAACCCCACAACGGGCTTGCGTACGCCTGGCCCTCGTAAGGTATTTGGATCGATTTATCCTGATTGGACGTTGGGTATCAACAACTCGTTCTCTTACAAAGGCATTGATTTTAACTTTCTGGTGGATGTGCGCAAAGGCGGTGTAATCAACTCACAAACGGTAAGTATTGTGCGTGGTAGTGGATTAGCCGCCGAAACGGCCGTTAATAACCGGACTCCTTTTATTGACCCCGGTGTAATTCGTAACGCCGACGGTACTTTCCGGCCAAACGATAAACCCGTGGCGAGTATTCAACAATACTGGAGCCAATTGGATAATTCGGTAAGCCCAGAAAATAACATTTTTGACGGTTCTTACACCAAGTTGCGCGAGGTACGCATTGCATATAATTTACCTAAATCATGGATTAGTAAAACGCCTTTCGGTAGTATTGCGTTGGGTTTAGAAGGGCGTAACCTGTGGATTATCAGTTCGAAAGTGCCGCACATTGACCCCGAAGCCAACGTATTGGGAACGGGTCTCATCGGGGAAGGACTAGAGCGGGGGAGTATCCCGAGCAGCCGCACTGTAGGTGGTAACTTACGATTTACTTTTTAATAAAAATATTAACTTATATCAACTACAACCAACATGAAAAAGCTGATTTTAGCCGCATTGCTGGCCATTTCCACAACGGCTTGTTTCAAAGATAGCAACATCAACGTTGACCCCAACCGTTCTACATCGGTTGACCCCGCGTTATTGTTTTCGGGAGCCGCTACTCAATTTTCGCTTTTGCGTGTAGCCGAACTCACATGGCCCATCGCTCTGATGAACCAGATGTGGGCTTCTGGTGGCCGTTGGGGCCTTTCGCAGTCGCAATACGACCAGACCCGTATCCGTAGCGCGTGGGGACGGACGTATACCGATGTTCTGAAAAACCTGAATGTGGCCATTGAGATTGCCCAAAATACCCAACCTGTCAATAAAAATGCGGTTGCTCAATGTAAAATTCTGATGGCTTTTGCTTACGCGCAGACCTCTTTATTGTGGGGTGATATTCCGTTTACAGAAGCCGCAAACGGCAAAGTAGACTTCCCTAAATTTGACAAACAACAGGATGTGTTGAACGGGACCATTGCTCTACTCGACGAAGCCATTGGTATGATTGATTTAAACGCAAAAGGTATTATCGCCCCCAATGATTTGTACTATGGGGGAGACATGGCTAAATGGCGTAAGTTTGCCAACTCATTGAAAATGAGAATTTTGTTTTCAATGGTGGATGCTGACCCTACCAAAGGTGCGGCCATTGGTCAGTTGGTTGCGGGGGGAAATATGATTTCTTCCAACGCTGATGCCATGTTGTATAAGTACTTTAATCAGCCTGGTCGTCAGAACCCACGCTTTTCGTTTACGGCTATTTTCCGGGGTGGCGTACAATCAGATTGGTATTGCTCCAAGCCTGTTTATGATTTGCTAGTGTCGCTCAAAGATCCAAGGATTCCGTATTTTTATCAGCCTGGTACTGATGCCGCTCCCAATGAGTTTATTGCGCTTGGGCCCGTTGAAGTTTATACCACCAAATCTGCTTTGGTTAACATGAACTTGCTGAAACCCGACCTGCCCGAAGTATCGTTTTCGTATTCAGAACAATTGTTGTTTGAAGCCGAAGCCATTGCCCGAGGCTTTGCCCCCGGAGGCTTTGAGGCCGCTACCACCAAGATGCGAGCTGGAGTGCGAGAATCAATGTTGGCGCTAGGAGTCACTGCAGCCCAAACGGATACCTATGTAGCGGGCTTGCCTGCTCTGACGGCGGCCAATTACAAAACAGTTTTGGCACAACAGCAATACCTAGACTTGTTTATGCGGCCGATTGAAGGCTGGGTGCAGCACCGTCGTTCGGGAGTCATTGGACAGGAAATTCCCGCCATGGCTACTCCAACGGGGGCCCCCGTAGCAGGCTTGATACGCCGCTTGCTTTACCGCAGCGAAGAAGTCAATTCCAACCCGAATACGCCTTCTGGATTGACGTTGGATACGCCGCAATGGTTTGATAAATAAAGATTTTTGTTGATGAATTCAGTACAGAAGCGAGCGGCGAAAGTCGCTCGTTTTTTGTATGGAATAAGATTTTTAAAAGGCCCGGCATGGCTTTTTATCAGAATGCTGTGTTATTCAATCTTTTAAAACAAAATGTTATGAAAACAAAACTGATTTGGGTGTCGGCTCTCATGATGATGTGGGGCTTCGCCGCTTGTAATTCTTCAGAAAACAAAGACACAAATGATTCTACCGCAGATACAGCTGTTATGTCGGTCGATTCGGCTTCTGATGCTCAGGATGAAGATACCAAGTTTCTGACTGAAGCAGCCAGCGGAGGCATGATGGAAGTGGAATTGGGCCAACTGGCAGCCAATAAAGCTGTTTCGGCCGATGTGAAGAATTTTGCTAAAATGATGGTTGACGACCACACCAAAGCCAACAATGAGTTGAAATCATTGGCCGCTCAAAAAGGCATCACGCTTCCCGCCATGCTTATAGAAAAACACCAGAAAATGGTCAATGACCTTACCACCAAAATGGGTAAAGAATTTGACAAAGAGTACATGAATATGATGGTGGATGACCACAAAGAAGATATCGAAGCGTTTGAGAAAGCCGCTGATAAAGGAAATGACGCCGATATAAAGGCATTTGCTGCCAAAACGCTACCGACGTTAAAACGCCATTTGCAAATGGCGGAACAAACGGAGAAAAAAACCGATAAAATGTAAGAAAAGATCATTGTCCACCCCCTTTTAACGGATACAGCTATGCCTTGGACTAAAGATGATTTTCCGCCTTCGATGAAGAACCTCATGAAACCAGTACGCGATAAAGCCATCGAAATTGCGAATGCACTCTTGGAAGATGGGCGCGACGAAGGAAGTGCCATTGCCATTGCTACTGCCAAAGCAGAAGAATGGGCCGAAAACAGAGGCAAAAAAGTAAAGAAGAATGTAGCTCGAAAGTAGCAAACGCTTCTTTTTTGAGCACTTCCCAAGAGGGGATTTCTCTCCACATTTTGGGTACTATCTGACACAGGGTCTTTTATCTCATTATCAGGATAGAAGACCCTGATTTTTTGTGCTGAAAAAGCCGAAAGTCGTTGGAGGCGACAGGTAGATAAACCGTAAAACAGATGAATGGCAAAATGTAAATAAAAACACCCGATGACTATACGCCACCGGGTGCTTTGGTTTTCAGAAGATATTAGTGCTAGTAATGCACCTGATGTCCTTGGTATTTGTTCCAGGATTCGTTCAGATAACGGGCATCTTCTTCGTTTTTGGGTTTCACACCCATAAAGATTCCACCCTCTTTGATGCCTTTTTCGTATTCCTGGGCTTTATCTTCTGGAATGCCCGAACCGACCAGCGCCCCTACCAATCCGCCCGCTAAGCCCCCAGCTCCCGCTCCAGCCAGCGCTGCAGCAATCGGTCCAGCAATCACTAACCCCAGTCCAGGGATGGCCAGCGTTGTACCAATGGCCGCAATAGCTCCGATGATGGCCCCGGCTGTTCCGCCGATGGCCGAGCCTACGCCTGCTTTTTCCATGGCTTTATCGCCAAGCTCAGTGTCGTCGTTGTCGTCGTTGTCGAAATATTTTTTGCGGGTTTCATCAGACATGACCAAGTTGACATCGTCTTTGGTGTAGCCGCGCTCGCTCAGTGAATTGTAGGCTTTCTCTGCACTTTCACGGTCTCTAAACATACCTGTTAGATGGCGGTTTTTTTCGCTTGTGTTCGTTTCCATAACAATTGATATTTTAATGATTTTGGGTGATACATAACAATGACTCATGTGCGGCCATTTGTCTAGTAAGATTAAAAAAGTGTGCCCTGACAGGCAGTTGTGGAGAAATACCAATGACTATGCCTAAGAGGATAGGTTTGATAACATACTTGTAATCAGGCGGTTGTGTTTTTAAATTTGCAGGTATACCGATTGAGATAAATAAAAAATAGGGATTGGCTAGGAATGTATAAAAGGTGAATAACCACAAAAGTGGGGGATATTGGACGGGAAATCGGGAATTCTTACCCCATATACGTTTACTGGCATACTTTTTTAAAATTCCATAGCAGACAAAAACCTATAAATGATAACGAGTCATGAAAGAGCAATATGAAGAAAAGACCGTAGTAGGCATACTGCGAGACTTACAGGAAAGAGGATATACGATTGATTTCGGCACGGAATCATCAGACGAATTTATGAAAAAAGTGATGAAGGCTGAAAAACATCATTATGCCCTCGCTACCACCGAAAATGAGCATCAACTGGTAGATCTGTACGTGCGCGAGGTCCACCGAATCGAAGGCATGTCTGACCCTTCCGACAACGCCATCATCTACGCCATCGAAACCGCCAAAGGTGATAAAGGCTTTCTGCTCAATGCTTATGGTGTATACCATGAAGACAAACGGGCAGAAAATGAGTCAGTGACCCCTCAGCAAATTTCACAGGAGAAAATTTACGATAATAATAAGCCCAGAGAAGCGGCAGAAGAAGCCAACGAAATCGACGTAGCAGTAATATAGTTCGACCGCTTTTTCCTTTGTCCAAAAGCACAGGGTCCTTTTGGTCGTATCAATGTTTGATAGGGTAAAAAAAACTCTTTTGCGTTACTGATTGTTGATTCCTGAACCCTAAATTTGGGTAACCCCTTCTGGTTCGTAACTTTGCCGCAAAGATTACGATTCATGTCAAAACCCATCTTAGTTATAAAATTTGGAAGTGCGGCCATTACCAAAGCCAACGGCGAGCTGAATCAGTTGGTGATTGTGGAGATTGCCCGGCAGGTGGCGCAGTTGTATGCTGAGTATCATCTGGTCATTGTTTCGTCGGGAGCGGTGGCGGCGGGAAAGCAGTATATCCGCAATTACGCGGGTGAAATAGCCCAGCGAAAAGCGGCAGCGGCTATTGGTAACCTGCTGCTACTCAATAAATACGCGCAGTTTTTTGCCCCTTACGAGATTCCTGTGGCCCAGAGCCTGTGTGAACGGGGGCATTTTGCCAACCGTGACCAGTTTTTACAAATGAAAGAAACCTTTCAGGAGTTGTGGGACAACGGTATCATCCCTATTGTGAACGAAAACGACGTGGTCAGCAGCCGCGAATTAAAGTTTTCGGATAATGACGAACTGGCAACACTCATTGCGGTAGGTTTCGGCGCCGACACGCTGATGTTGTGCACATCAGTGGGTGGATTGTTGGACAATACTGGTAAAGTTATTCCGAGAGTTTCGCAGGTAAATGATGTTTTTAAGTACGTTAGAACGGATAAGTCTAGCGTAGGTTTGGGTGGAATGACCTCCAAACTTACCTTTGCCAAACTCGCGATGCGTATGGGCATTCGGACGATTATCTTTGGAATGAACGAGTCAGATGGTATTTTAAGGGCATTGCGTGAAGAAACTGGAACCGTGTTTGTTTCGCAAGAAAGCGTGCTTTCGGCCCGCAATCGCTGGCTCGGAAGTGGTAGTTTGGTGGCAGGGCGTATTCTAATCGACGCGGGGGCGGCGTTGGCCCTTCAAAACCGAAAAAGCCTTTTAGCGGTCGGAATCACGGAAGTAGAAGGAGACTTTGAAGCGGGCGAAGCGGTTGAAATTGTGGATGAAGAAGGTGCGTCGGTGGCGGTGGCCAAAGCAAAAGAATCTTCAAGCTCGATTGTTCAAAACCTCAAAACCCAAAACTTTGAAGTAGCCAATGCGAATGACATTGTGTTGCTTTAAGCGCCGTGTGGATGGTTTCTCAAAACCATCCACACTCTAATAACAGAAGCCCCGCTTCTTGCATAAGGAGCGGGGCTTTTGTCATTTATTCTTTTGGATTAGCCGATTTCGATGATACGTGGCGATTTTTTTGCTTCGTCTTTCTTAGGAAGTTCGATTTTCAAAATCCCGTCGGTGTAGGCAGCGTTGATTTGTTCGCCGTTGATGATGTTAGGCAAGGTAAAAGCTCGGCGGAAGCTTGTGTAGCTAAATTCTTTGCGGGTGTACTTCTCAGTACTTTCTTCGTTTTTCTGCTCTTGTTGGGCCGAAATCGTCAACACGTTGTTTTCCAAGTTGACTTTAAAATCTTCTTTTTTCAGGCCAGGAGCGGCTACTTCTAGTCGGAAACCACCCTCGTGCTCTACGATATTAACGGCTGGTACGCCGTAGTTGCTCAAGGTAGCTGGGGCAAAAATGTCATTGAGGTCTTTGCCAAATACACTTCCGAATAAGTTGGGGAAATTTCCGTTTGTTTTTACTAAAGTTGCCATGATTGTTATTTTTTTAGTGTTTTGAGTTTTCTGATTCAATTCGCCGATGCGACGGTTCGCCGATGCGACGGTTCGCCGATGCGACGGTTCTATATCTTCAACTTTTGTACCACCTACCAAAGAAAGACTTGACTTAGTTGCTCTATTTTTATTTAAGGATCTGATATACAGTTTTTTATGACGTTTTTTGTTGGTTTTTGGAAGATTTTTATATGTGACAAAATGTCTTAATATGCCAATTTTATATAATTTTTTAATGACAAAATGGCTGTTTTGTAATATTTGATAGAATAGAGAAGTGTTTAAAAAAAGACGAAAGGTATTTGTTAAAAGAAAAGCACCTGAAGGAGGCTCTTACAAAAATTGCTAAGCAGCTGCCGCCACGCCTCACTGGTATTAAGAAGATAAAGAATTGGGTAAATTTTTTGGTTTTTTGCCTGAAAATCATAGGTTTGTATTACCTAATTGTTCGAAACCTTTTAACCTTTTTAACATGGAAAATGTAATTACTCAGGTGGGAGAACCTACCAACTATGCGAGTTTTGGGCGCCGGCTTGTTGCCTTGATTATTGATGGAATCATTATTGGGATTGCTCAATCATTCATTATTGTGCCGATTATGGTCACCTTTGGTTTGGGAGTAGCCTCCAAGATTGAGACGGATTCGCTCGAATCAATGGAGCCTGGCGAAGCAATGGGCTTTTTTTCGGCTATCATGGGGGCAGGATTGATGATTCAGCTCGTGAGCTGGGGTATCAGCGGTGTTTATTTTGTGTTAATGGAGTCGTCGGAAAAACAGGCCACTTTGGGTAAAATAGCGATGGGCCTCAAAGTAACGGACCTTAATGGAAATCGTATCACCCC
>JAIXPV010000352.1 GCA_027486105.1 Runella sp.
AAGCTGGAGGTAGGAGGTAGGAAAACGGAGAATGGTGAACGGAGAACGGAGAAAGGAGGTCAGAAGTCAGAAGTCAGAAGTAGGAAATCGGAGAACGGAGAACGGACAATCACCAATCACCAGTCACCAGTCACCAATCACAAACCCACCTTCTGGTTTCATGCGGCTTCTTTGGGTGAGTTTGAGCAGGGGCGGCCCGTGATTGAGGCGTGTCGGAAGCAATACCCCTCCGCCAAAATTGTCCTGACGTTTTTTTCTCCGTCGGGTTATGAAAACAAAAAAGACTACGACCAAGCCGACATTGTTTGCTATTTACCCTCTGATACTCCCGCCAATGTGTCCCGTTTTTTGGATGTAGTTCAGCCCGATATGGCGCTTTTTATCAAGTACGAATTTTGGCCGAATTATCTTTCAGCACTCAAAATGCGTAACATTCCAGCCATCTTATTTTCGGCTATTTTTCGACCCCATCAATTGTTTTTTAAAGGATACGGCGGTTTTTACCGAAATGTGCTTTTTTGTTTAGACCATGTTTTAGTTCAAAATCATGAGTCTGAGGATTTGCTTAAGTCAATTGATTATAAGCAGGTTATACTTGCGGGAGATACGCGTTTGGACCGAGTAGTACAAATTGCCAAACAAGCCAAAACCTTTCCGCTGATTGAACAATTCAAAGGCAACACACCGCTGCTCATCGTCGGCTCTGCGTGGCCAGATGACTTAGAAGTGATTTTTTCATTCCTAAATAACTTTAAGCAACCCCTCAAGGTGATTGTAGCTCCGCACGAAATCAACCCCGAACAGATTAAAACTTGGCAAGAAAAAGTGACAACTAAATCGCTTATTTACAGTCAGTTGTTGGAACAAGGTGAAAATGAAGGACGACAAACGGATGAACGGAGAACGGAGAACGTAAATTTCTCACAAGGCGCTTTGGATTCTTCTTCGCTTCTTTTTCTTGATACCGTGGGTATGCTTTCTTCCGTTTATCGCTACGCTGATTTTGTGTTTGTGGGCGGCGGCTACCGCGATGGATTGCACAATACGATGGAACCGGCGGTGTTTGGAGTGCCGATTTTCTTCGGACAGCCGTATTACCGAAAATTTCAGGAAGCGCTGGATTTACTCCAACTCGGCGGTGCGCAGACCGTGGCTAATGCTGATGAGTTTACCAAGGCGTTTAGGGAAGTGTATGATAATGAAGAGTTAAGGAGACAAAAAGCTAATATTTGCCGCGAATACGTACAGAAAAATGCGGGTGCTACGGAGAAAGTGATGGCGGTAGTAGCCAATAAATTTGTTATGCGGTAAGCATCTAAAACTGGGAGGTGCGCGCTTACTGCCGCCCAAACTTCAACGTCGTACCTATTCTAAAAACGGTGCGTTGGTACTTGAAATCCTGAAATACAGCCACGGCTTCTACCCTGAAAAAGGGGAAACCTGGAATCAAACCATCCAGCCCGTAGCCGAGCTCGGTGTAGTGGGGAAGGGTAGGCGTAAGCAGGTAATGCACCATGAGGTTTTCTTTCAAACCTGCCAAGCGCACAAAAGGAATGCGGGTCAGCAAAAGGCGACGAGACTCGTTGATAACGTGCGCTTCCAGAAAGCGTTCGGAAGTACTGTATCGATAATAATTCAAGGCACGGAACTGAGCAAAAGCATCGCCATATTGCACAAAGGCCTGATTGCCCATAAAGTGCTTATAATCCATAAAATACACGCTACGATTGTTGAGAAAAGTGCCCGCCGAAAAAATATAATGCAGCTCGCTCCGCACGCCCGTCTGCACATCCTGCTTTAGGCTCAGCTCCACCAAATCATAATCTACTACGCTGTTGGCAATGTTGGGGATTCCTTTCGAGTATTTCAAAATGACCGACGGATTCTTATTGTTTAGATATCTTTTGCGGCCGTTGTAAATGCGGTATTGCTGGCCTGGTCGCCAGGTGATTGAAATGTCAAACGTGAGGGCTTCGTGGGTTTCGAAGCGATAATTTAATTCTTTGGCGGCAAATTTGTTGCTGTATTCTTGATTAAAAGGAGCATTGGGCGAAAAAGCGAATTGGTTCCAACGAATCCACGGGCGGGCGTTTTCTAGGTTGGTTAGTTCGTAGCGGCGACCGTATTCAAGGTTTCCTTTGATGCTAAAAACATCGGCCAAGCGGGCGTAATTGAAAGATAATTTCCCGAAATCCTTTTCGTAAATTTTCATGAAATTATTCTCGAACCACAACGTAGAAGTTGTGTTGACGTTGGCACTGATGGGATTGTCGGCGTTGAATTGAGCCACGTACCGCCCGCCCGTCAATGAAATACCGCGCCTGCGCCCGGCCCAACCCGTGGTCATGATTCCCGAAACGGCCTCTCGGCCGAAGGCATAGCGCACGAGTGGTTTGATATAATAGGTATTGTCGCGGTTAAATTGCCGTTTGAAATTAAAACTGCTTTCCAGCACATAGCCGTCGACAGTATTGTAGGTGGCATTTTGGGGTTGAAAAGGCCCCTCATAATCTAGTACCCATTTCTTGGAAAGTCGAAACGAGCGCCCTGTCAGAATGCTGATAAAATTTATTTTGGAAGAATCTCTCTTGACTTTGGTGCTGTCGGCTTTGAATTCGATTTGTTTTGCAATCCGCAGACTGTCAGAGTGTTTGTAGCTTTTGGTTTCGATTTCGGTAAGCGGAATCGTGCGAATCTCATTCCAAAAAGTATCGCTGCGTTTGTTGGCCATTGAATCAATGATGACGGAATCGTTACGCACTACATTTACGTCTTCCTTTTGTTCTTTGCGCTCCTGCCGTTCTTGTTTTTCGTATTCCTTCATCATCTTGCGCATCTGTTTGGTCGAAACCTCTTTTTGTTGTCTGGCCAACTCGTTGAGTTTCTTGGTGCGCAGGTCTTTTTTGGTCAGGTCGTTGGCGGGTTTTTCAAATTTTTCGTCCAATACCGTCACCGACTCCTTAAAAGCGGGATTGACGATAAGGTTTTTGTAAGTCATCGAAATGATGTACTTGAATTCACGCGAAAAACCCATCATAGAGCCGCCAAACCGAAACTGCAAGTTGGTGGGCATCCATATTTGCTGCACAGGATTAAAGACCTGTTTGACGTCTACGTCGAGGCTCTGAACCGTGGTTTGGAGGTCGAGGCTGTGAATTGCCCAAGTGTTTTCGATTATGTAAATCTTACCCTTAAAAACCCCCTCGCCGTAGGAGCGCGGAATGACTTTGATGCGGTTTACTTCCAAATCTCCTTCGCGAAACGAACCCTCGTATTCAAATTTATAGTACCCAAAGGCCTTGGGCGATAGCGGCGACACGGCATCGCCGACGGTAGGGTCATAGAAGCTGGCCAACACAAAGGCATTGGGGCTGGGAGCGGTGTTGTCTAGGCTGTTACGGGTCGAGATGATGCGTTGTTGGTAATTATTTGGTTGTCGAAAAGTAATTTCATTTACACTTTCGTTCAGAATGGGGCGTCCTTCTTCGATGCCTTCTTTTTTGAGCGCTTTTTCGGCAAAAAACGGAATTTGGGTGGCTACCCCTGTCGTTTTGATGTAAGCGCGGGCGGTGTAAGAAGCCACCTGCAAGGCATGAAAACGTGATTTTGCAATGGCCCGCCGCATGATAGTGTAGGCGGGGTCTTCGCTTTTGGAGCCTACTTTTACTTCGTTGATGTTGAGGGCTTGTTCTTCGAGGGTGGCATCTAGGGTTTGAAAATCCGCGGTTACTTCCACCATTTTGAGAATGGTTTTAAACCCTAAATACTGAAATATAACTTCATGCCGTCCGGGTTGTAATGTCAACTCATAACGCCCTTCGGCATTGGCCATGGTGCCCAAATTCGTGCCCTTTACGGCAATGGCGGCATAGGCCAGTGGCTCACCTTTTGTGGTTTTAACAACGCCTCGAATCCCTCCCGCAAACGCAGAAGTGCTCAATAATAAAAGCATTAATACTCGATAAAAAATCATGGAGCGGGCGGTTAGCGGCGTATAAAAGCCTCAAAGTAGTGATGTGTCATTTTAAAAGCATCACTTATCCATTTAGCAGTATATACGGGAAAACGATTCGTTTTGATAAAAACTTCATTAAACTTTTGCTGAACGCCTTTGTGGGTTTTGGCAGTAATGCCTTCAAGGTATAACAGACAGCAAAGGCAATAATAAAAACTATAATAACAGCGATTAACGCACACGATTGTTCGTCCACCTTGTAAGTTGTAGGTGGCATCGTCCAAGCAATCTTTTGCTTTGTCAAGCGCTTGTTGTGCCTCGTACGTTTGACTCATATTTTTACGCCTTCAGAACGAATGGATTGATAAACAGGTTGTTGGGAGGTTAGAAGTCGTTTTTCTGAGACAGGTAGAAGAGAGATTAAAATATTGTTTTCAATTTGAATCGGCGTAGAAAAAGGCGTGATACGAAGAATTTCGGACGTAGGAGATATGCTCTCGTCACGGAGAACAATTGCAAAGTCAATGTCAGAGTCTTCATCAAAATCGCCTCGGGCATAAGAACCGAAAAGAATCAATGAGGCCAGATTATTGCCATAAAGTTGGAACAACTCTTTTTTTAGCTGATTTCCTACCTGTTTTGCTGTACTATCCATTATGTTTTCCGTTTGCAGTAAAACAAATTTAATCGAAAATACCTTTTTTTTAAGAATGAATCGTATGCTTGCTATCATCAAACGAAAGGCAGGAAGTTTTTGGTATTCTCTGCCTATCACGTTATTCCTCAAAAAAGCCTTCTTCGTAGGCTTCACAAAAATCAAAATAATCTTGATGCACTTTGGTAGGGTAGGCTTTACAATAGAAAATTAAATCCTGCTGCCATTGGGTCTCCTGCGAAAAAGCAATGAGCTCATCGGCAATAGACGACCCCTGTCGCCCTGCGCTGCGCAGGTGTCCGGAGGCGGTCAGCATAGCCATGGTCCGAATCAGGTTTTCTAGGCTTTCCATTTCTCCGTCCCAATATTCAAAGTCAAATTTGTCCTGTTCGGGTTGTAATTCTTTCAGGATGTACGATTTGGTGCCGTTGGCGATGGGGTTTAGTAGGGTAGGAAGTACATTGTTTACGCGCTTTTGGATTTCCGCAATACGTTGCGCTTCGGTTTCCCAAAGGGGTTGGGGCAACTGAATATGTGAACTTAAAACAGAATGTCGTGCTTCTTTGAGGTCGAGGAGATATAATTTTTCGTTGGGACTTTCTACCAACAAAACGTAGCGCTCCAGCCCCAAACTCGCTGTACCCGTGACCCGGATACCCACGTCACAGATACGTTTAAAAAACGGATTGGGGTGTTGCTGTTGCCACTCCATCACCATTTGCTCTACCATCACTTTTTGTTCAGGCAAGATGCCCACCACCTTTTCGTTGTCAACGTTCAGCTTTCGTTCGCCATCAACTTTTACGGTGCGCTCTTTGATCAGGTCTTTTCTTCGCCGTTTTTCTAATTTCTCCATGAATGCCTGCAACATTCCCGTGGCGGTACGGCGCTCAATATCAATGGGTTTGCCGCTCAAAAGTGTTTGGGTGTAACTATTTAAAAACGCATTGACGAGCTGGTTACATTCGGTTTCTTCCAGATCTAGTTCTTCGGCAGCCAAATGAATACTCACCAGCATCCGGCTCAACTCCCAAGTGGCGGGCACTTGCATGGCTTCATCAAAATCGTTTAAATCAAAGTATACCAACCGATTTTCGGCTTTGTAGGTACCAAAGTTCTGCAAATGTAAATCCCCGCATCCCCACACCCGCGAGGTATCGACGGTCGAAAAATGTTGCGCAAAATCATCATAAAACAAATGACCCGTTGCCCGAAAAAAACGATATAAATCTCCAGTCATGCGCTCGTATTTGTGCGCCAGTAGCAGCGCGTTGCGGCCTGCGTTGTATTGTTTTATTTTTTCTATCGCCGTCATTGTCGTATCTGATTCTATGGATGATTTACCTAGCGAGGCCTCTGCGTCTCCGTGCCTTTGCGTGATTATTTCTCAATATTTCTCGTGTATCTCCGTTAAAATGCGCTCCACTTCCCGACGAATTTCGGCGGTTTTAACGATGTAATTATTGTTCATCATACTAAAGAGTAATACTTTGCCTTTTTTGGTTTTTAAATAACCACTCAGGCAGTAAACATTTGATAAAGAGCCCGTTTTGGCAAAAATAAAAGGCTCCTTCGACTTATATTGGTTTTTGATGGTACCCGCTTTTCCACCCACGGCCATCATCCCAAAGAGACGCTGTTGGTCAGGTACTTTGTCGTAGATTTTTTGTAATAATTTGATAATCGAACGGGGCGTAAATAAATTATAACGCGACAATCCTGAGCCATCTTCCCAAATGGGTTCATCGGGCAAATCCGTTAGTAATTGTTTTTTGACGTAGTCAATGCTTTGCTTGCTTTCAAAGCCGAGGTTGTTGGTGTCCAATTGCGAAGCGCACATCAACATCACCTGCTCGGCAAACATATTGTCGCTGACGTGCATCATGCGTCGGTAGAGCGTATCAATCGGTAATCCTTTCAACGTGCGATACTGAATACCTGGCCGTAGCTTATGAATTAATTTAACTTCTCTTTTCAGGGTATCGGCCAATAACCGAGCGTTTAATCCTGGCGAAGTTCGGTAGGGCACATCTTCCGTAAATGATTTGGTCGGCCAGCCCGTAGAAAAGAAAGAATTATTGAATTCATCACGCGACAGTTTGAACTCATCAGACCAGCCCGCCGCGCGTAGGCTATCTTTGAAAATTCGCGGACTGACGTTGCTGTTGGTAAATCGTACTACGTTGCCGTACAATGGAAGTGCTGAGAGTTCGGCCTGATAATAATCGGCGTAATCACCCCATGACCAACCTGGCCCGAGACGCTTACCGATGTAGCTGTGAGGATAATAAATCAAGTGCCCATTCCAGTTTTTCAACGCGTCAAAAACCCCGCTTGAGGGCATGTCTGGGTGCAGTAAGTTTGGGTCGCCCGTGCCCCAAAAAATCAGGGAGTCGCCCGTGGTAGAATACCGAAGGGCGGGGATAGAATCGCCCAAAAGGCTCAATCCTGCGTATAGCGTAAATAATTTAGTATTGGAGGCGGGGACAAAATAACGGTCAGATTGATACTCGGCCACTGTTTCTTGTTTTTCAAGGTCATAAAGGGCAAATCCAGCATGGCTTTGGCGAAAAACGGGCGAATTGGCCACTAAATCACGCCATTTGTTGGTGGGTTGAAGCGTCGGTACGGCAGTTTTAGGCTGTGAAGACGCACAACTAATCAGTAAAAAACAACCGCAAAAGGTAAAAAAGTAAGCGTGTAAAGAGCGCAACATGAGGTTAAGGATTGTGGGTAGTTGGAAGATGAAGGTCTATTAGGGTTTAAATGATAAAGAGCATGGGTTGAGTCGGGCTTTTTGCGCAAGATACTCAAAACTTTTTCGCCGGCTGACCGTTTATACCCATAAGTTCCATTATTTTTGGCTCAAAACCCATTAAAATTAATCATTATTTGTTGCCCGTTATTTGCAAAGTTCTATTAATCAACGTATAATAACCAACAACAAAAGACCGACAACAGACAACCCGAGATTCTGATGACTTTTCAACCCTATCTGGAAGCAATTTCAAAACAAATTCAACATACTGCTTACGGCGAGGAGCCTGCCGAATTGTACGAGCCCATTCGTTATATTATGTCGTTGGGAGGCAAGCGTTTACGGCCTTTGCTGACGGTTTTGTCGGCCAACCTTTTTATTGATGACTGGCAAAAAGCCCTCAAGCCAGCGATTGCCGTTGAAGTTTTTCACAATTTTACGCTCATGCACGACGACATCATGGACTGTGCCCCGCTCCGGCGCGGCAAGCCCACAGTGCATGAAAAATGGAACGCCAATACCGCTATTTTGTCGGGGGATGTGATGCTGGTCAATGCCTATGAATTGCTGTTGGATGTGGCACCCGCGCAGTTGCCGCGCGTCATCCGTCGCTTCAACCGCACTGCTGCCGAAGTATGTGAAGGCCAACAACTAGACATGAATTTTGAAAAACGTGCTGACGTTTCCCAGGAAGAATATATCGGAATGATTCGCCTCAAAACCTCGGTTCTCCTGGGCTTTGCCATGGAATTGGGGGGGATAATTGCGGGAGCTGACGAAGCTACAACCCAATTGCTCTACGATGCTGGTGTGAATATGGGACTAGGTTTTCAGCTCAAAGATGACTTGTTGGACGTATACGGCGACCCCGAAAAATTTGGAAAACAGGTAGGAGGTGACATCATAGCCAATAAAAAAACCTTCATGCTCATCGAAGCACTGCTATTGGCCGAAGGAAAAACCAAAGACGACTTAAATTATTGGCTCGGCCTTGAACAGGGCACTTACGATACATCGGCCAAAGTAGCGGCGGTCACCGAAATTTATACGCAGCTTGGCCTTGATACCATTGCCCAAACAATGGCCGACGCGTATTTTTCCAAGGGTTTTGAGGCGTTAGAAAACCTGCCGCTGCCAGTAGACCGTAAAAAACCACTGATTGAATTTGCCGAGTTTTTGGTAGGACGGGAGAGCTGAGTTAGATGTGAAATGGTAACAATCAATGAGTTAATCATAACATTTTGGGTTTTTGTTTACTTGCCAATCACGTACCCAGCCTTCAAGGCCATTATCTAATTTAATTTTGAAAAAGAGCTCATTGAAAGGGCCATCTGTAGCTTTGTCCAATACATAATAGATTTTTTGGGGGATGTCGGTGGCGATCACTCCATCATTCATTCGGTTGGGGCGCCTTAGTAGTTCAGCCCTCCAGGGAGTTTTGATCCAGTACCTATTGTGGTCTATGGTACTGTCTTCGATAGGATGACCACCCGATGTGGAAATTGGATGAGACAAAATAAGGCCTGACGTCCTTTCAAACAGTGTACTTAGGGAAGGGTCAGTCTTTATTACTTCTGATTTTTGGTTAATGAGTGCAATCGACGCCTTTATTCTTTCTCTTTCAACTTCGGTTTTATCTCGGGAAAGGTCCCTGACAAGAACGATTGTAATGTAAAATGCCGACAGACCAATACCCCCCCAAAGGATACTCATTACGATTTGGAGCGTATGTTTTGCCATTGTTTCTGAAAAAATCGGACTTTTGAGTAAGGCCAACAGCAAAATAAAAATCAACAAAATCCCCAATGACCAGTGGTCGCCTTTTTCAAGTACGATTTTAAGAAGATCACTCATAGAAGTATTAGGTTTGGTGAGTTTATGATTAATGTATCAAGGATAAAATCTTAGCAAGACTGATCAGGCAGTCGTTTTTATAGACCAAACACATCGCTTTTCGTTGTATAAGAAATAGGGCTTCGTACTCCGCTAATTTTTTCCATAATTCTTCCAATGTTTCGTCGGATGGAGAGGCAGATAATTGATTTAAATCAAATATTCTATTTTGCAAAGCAGATAAGATAATGGTTTCAATCAGTTTTTCAGCTTGATTGATTTGGTCTTGAATCTGTTCGTATTCATGCGTAATCAGGGCATTTATTTCCTGTATAATTTTATAGAAGTGCAGTGATTGCATTTCTCGTTTTGGATGCTCGATTTTTAAAAATGAATGAGGATAATAACCACGGTCTAGTATGTCAATTTCGCTTATTAAAGAGGCACATTTAGCTATTTTTGAAGGTGCATTTTCATTTTCAAAAAATTGCTTTATCTCCTTGATGGTTTTTGTTACCTGCAACCCTAAATTTACATTTTTTTGCAAATGTAATTCATATAATTGACTGACTTCTTTTAAATAGCGGGCAATGCTATCGAACTTTTCGTGGTATGTGCTTTTCATTTTCGGTGTAAAGTAGAGTTTTAAGCCTATTCAAATTCAACTACAGGCCTTTCTGTATTATTTTCATCCTTAACAGAATGTATAAAAAAGCCATCTTCAATGATTTTTGTGTTGATCTGAAAAATAGATATATCATTGGAAATCTCTTTGATAATTTGGGTTTCGGGATTTACCAATAAATTTTCGATTGTATTTTTTACAACTACAGTAGAATTTTTTATTTTTATTTCAACAGTTTTAATAAGTGCTGTAAATGGCTCGTTTTGAGCGTAGAAATTTTTGTAATCATTTGACAGGTTTTTTTCTTCTAAAAAGAGTTGTAAAATTTGCGAAAGCTTAATACTTAATACGTTATTATTTCCGGTTAATTCCAGACTTTCAATTAACAACGAATAAAGGTTCATAATTTCTGTTTCAGAAGAACCGCCGTCTCTTGTTTCTGTTTCCCGCACAACAGGTGGCCTGAAGGAAAATATGTTGGGAGATAACTCAAACCTTTGCGGCCCGGTCATAATTTTGTTCTTTTTTATAAAAATATCTTGCTCGATTTTCT
>JAIXPV010000607.1 GCA_027486105.1 Runella sp.
AATGGTGTGGGCAATATCGAAGACGAAAAAGCACGGGAGGAGATGATGGCGTTAGCCGAAGAAATAGTTGGACAACTTTAAAAAATGGAAAGCGATGGCAGTAAGTGATGAATTTAAAAACCGTTTGGGAAAATTAAGTACCAAATTAGCGGAAGAACCCGCGGCTTTACCCATGCAAAAAGTAGAGCCAGTTCAACAGGTTCGGAGGAAAACCGTGGAAGAGCCTGTGGAAGAAATTACGCAGTTTAATGTAAAAATCCCATTATCATTGATGAAAAAAATCAAACTCAAAGCAGTAGAACAGGACATCAATATCAAGGATATGGTGGCTCAGATTTTGATTGAACACTTTAAGGGTATGTAAGAAAAATAATGATTATGTGTGGGTCATCGATTTCATAGAGGTTTTAGCTTCTTATAAGACTTTAATTCAAACTTATATAGTGGGGATTAGCCTCTCGCAACAATTGAACAATATCACAGTGGCATATCGTCGATGTGAATAAATCCATCAGAGAATTATATCGAACTGCAGATTTATAAGCCCCCGCCTCAATGACCGACTGGAAGAAAGGAGGTTTATAATAAACGCTTAGGCATCTGGTATCAACATTCTCTCAGTTCTTTTAAGTGAGTAGAAGCACCATTTTACTAAATATGCCCCAAAAAAGAATGTATTAGAGAACGGATTTATTAATAAGAAAAAAAGACTTCACTTAAGAAAAAAGGCAAAACCATAGTTTTGTACAATTTTCTCAGGCTTATCGCTGTAGCGTATCTATAGAACCGCTACAGATAACACTACAAAGAAGGATATTAACAACTATTTCAGTACCTGAAAGAAAGAGGCCATTGGGTCTCATTATCAATACGTTACCATTTGTTGCCATTGTCATTTCTATATAACTTGAATCTTGTGGTATGGGTACGATACGTTCCTGATGATTCGCCCACACTACCCTTCAACCGCTATCAGGACAGCTGAAGTTTAAATCCATTTTAGGATATATACAGAAAAGCCCGCTTATCACCAGCGGGCTTTTCTGAAAAATGTAGTTAGAAATATCCCCCTTTTTCGGTAATTTCCTGAATACTTTGCCCTTCGTGGACCCAGTCAAATATTACTTTTTCGTTTTCTTTGATCTCTTCGGCCCGAAGCAGTACTTGATAGGCAATTTCTCTTGGTACTACCAATACCCCGTCAATATCACCTAGTACCACATCGCCTGGTTTAATGGTAACATCTCCGATTTGTAAAGTTACCTGATAATGTGTGATTAGGCATCGGCCCAGACTGCCGTTGGAAATACGGTATTTGTAAAAAATAGGAAACCCTTCCGCAATGATTTGATGAGTATCTCGTATTCCGCCGTCAATGCATGCAGCTTTTACTTTTTTTCCTTTGGCGGTGGCCGTCATTACGCCTCCCCAGAGAGTGGCTTTTTCGTCGCGGGAGGTATCCCAAACAATGAAGGTATCTTCCTGTATTTCGTCTAACATTTTTACCCTAAACTCCATCTCGCCTTTGATCATGGCATTGGGTGAGCTTTTAACGGTAAATGCAAAACCTGCTACAGTGTGGTATTCACGAAGGGGTATTATGTGATTGGGCAATGCCTGATTGAGCAGGCAAAACTCACGGAGTACATCGTTTACCGCTCCGGTGTAGAGTTGCTCAAAACGTGCCAGAAGTTCTTTATCTGCAATGTGGAATGTGACGTCGGGTTTACCTTCCCGGGTTTCGATGAGTTGTTCGAGGTTCATCATGCCAACCTCTTTTTGATATTGATCTACACTCATGTTGTTATATTTTTATTTGATGAATATTTATTTGTTCAACTGCATGGCCTTTTCAAAAGGGGGTACAGCGTAGGATTTGTCCTTTTTCAGCTTCTGTAATCACTAAACCACCTTTGCTGAAGGGAGTAAAGGCGCAGTTGGTGGGATTTTGCCCTGGCAAAGGTATCAGCCCGATAACGCTTCCTTCGGGACTTATCACCCTGACGGATGCGGTACCATACACTGACACGTACAGGTTTTCATCCTCCCCGAAGGCCATTCCGTCTGGGCCACCAGGGCCATCAGGGCCACCGATGGCACACCATAATTTTGCTTCTTCCCAACTACCATCTTTGGCATTCCAACGGCCTTTCCATAAGCGATGCCTATACGTCTCGGCTATTACTAACTCCGTACCATTAGCGCTGAATGCCAATCCGTTGGGAAAATACATATCATCGGCAATTTGCTTGACTTCACCCGCTGCGGTCAATACGCAAACATAGCCAGTCGGCTCCTGGCGGGAATTGCCTGGACAGGTAAAAACCAAGTTTCCGTACCCATCAAAGGCAAGGTCATTGGGTTTATTTAATGTTTCATTTCTACATTGATGAACTATGGTTTCGGTTTGTTGGGTTTTTGGATCAAATCGACGAATAGCGTTTTGTTCCGAATCGCAAAACCAAATATATCCAGCTCCGTCGATGGCAATGCCGTTGGGGCTGCCTCCGACGGGATACCGATGAAGCTGGCCTTTTTGGAGTTGAACCAAATTCCCCCCTTTCAATTCTACCGCCCACAGACTGCCATCGGCTGCAAAGGCAGGGCCTTCAGGAAATTGTAACCCTTCAGCCAATAGTTCAATGTCCAATATTTGTTTTTTTGCATTCATTTTCAGCGGTATTTGTCTTTTTTAAAAAAACAAACTACGGCGCAGCCAATCAGCCCAGCCCCCAATATATACATGAATGACAGGTAAGATAAACCAGCCGACAGGCCCAGCGTGGGTTTAAGCACACCTAAAATATAGGGCGACGTTGCCCCCACCAAAAAAGCACAGGCCAACATCAGCCCATAAGCTGATGAACGGATGTTGGGGGCGACCACTTCATACAGCGAGGCGACTATATTTGAATCATACCAACCCCTGAATATTCCAAACAAAAACAGCGATACATAGGTAACAGTTGGAGAAATGCTGACGCTCATCAGATAGATGAACGGTGCACCCAGCAACAACCCCAAGGCCTGCACAATCAGACGACTCTGTGGCTTTTTGGAGGCATAACGGTCGGCGATTTTACCGCCCATCAGTACACCCAAAAATGCTCCTGCATGGTGATAAAAAAGCGAAGTAAAACCTGCTTTAGTGAGCGATTGACCAAATTTTTCGGCCAAAAACGAAGGCATCCACGTTAGATAGCCCACATTGACAAATATCATACAGGCAAAGGCCAACGTCAGCATCCAAACCGTAGGCTTGCGAATG
>JAIXPV010000098.1 GCA_027486105.1 Runella sp.
AACTTAGTCCTTCATGCAATAACCCTAGAAGGCAATTGTTCGATGGAAAGGAGTAACGAAAAAAAATAACTTCTCTTTAGCAAGTGGATTTTTACGACGTACTGAAAAACTCAACACTGATATTTCATTAAAGAATGACAGCGGTTTAAATTTTAATGCGGATTCTACATTTAGTAATGATGCAACTCTTCTAAAAGATATATTTTTGGTTGAAGGACATTATCAGGTTCAGTATGGAGTATTACGAGTTATGGGAAGCGGTTCGGTGCAAGCTACTCAATCGCGCTTTAAAGAACATCAGCGCGTCTTTTCATTGGCACAATCTCGGTTATTTTTCAATCCCTCACTAGGGTTTGGGGTAGATTTAGGGAACAACCAAAAGTTGCTGGCTCTGTTTAGTCGTAGTCAAGTATTGCCTAGTATCAATGACTTAGCCATTGGGTATGTGTTAAACCAGTATCGCTCATTCAGTAGAAGCAGTGCTGTTTTTAACAACAATAAGAATGATATGTGGTTGTTGTCGTATTCAAATATGAACTGGCAGCACTATTATTTGCTCAACGGCAGTTTAAGTTTCAATCGAGCTTTTTCATCCTCTATCAGCAACTATCAGCTATCTAATACACTTTCATTTACAACGAATCAGCCTGTCTTTACGCCAATAGACCGCTTTTCTGCCAATTGGCAAGTTGATAAACTTTTGACCCAACTTTCAGTAAAGGTTCGAGTCGAAGGCAGTTGGTCCCAATCAAATATACTTAACCGAATCAATACGGCTGATTTACGACAAAGTACCCTCCGTAGCATAAATTCACGTGTTTACCTCATTTCTGCTTTTGAAGGCTTTTTTAATATCACCTTGAGTTCAAACTGGAATGTGAGCCGTGTTTTTGCAGAAAAAGAGAATGAAGCTGTTGGCCAAACAAGCCTGTTTAGGCCTAACTTCATTATTTCCTTACGCCCCATCAAAGAATTTCACTTCAAAATTACGGGCGAACACATTATTTGGAGACAAAATAAAAGTAAGAGTTCAACCAATTTTTTGGATGTTGAAATCAGATTTTATCCCCCAAAATCAAAATGGTCTTTTGAAATCCTCGGGAATAATCTGTTAAATGCTAAACAAATAACTTATACTCAAGTGAGTAATTACCTTATTTTTCAAAACAGCTACTTTCTCCAACCGCGTTTTGTGACATTTTCTCTTTCAAGGATGTTTTAAACCAAACAGCCCGAAAGCTTGTCACTTTCGGGCTGTTTGGTTTTTTTCTACTCAAAACTACTCTTTCTCCCCGTCCAAACCATCCGTTATCATCTTCCGAATCATCTGGTGCGGGCGCAGGCCGTTGGTGCGTTTGTTGCCATTTCCATTGCCATAATTCATGCTTCTGTCGGCCGAAGATGAGGCTTTAACGGCCAAATTATGGGTATTGAGCATCGAATTACGGAATTGCGTAAATTCTTCTTCGTTCATCATTTCGCGGGCTATTTCGCCTTTGGCGTAGCCATCGTTGAAAGACGCGATGCGGCTGTCGGTCTGCGCCAAACGCGTTGATTCGATGAGTTCGTCCAAATCATTGCGCATTTTTGTACGCTCCGCCCGCAACTCATCCAAGGTCTGAAACTGCTGAAGTTCATGCTCCAAAATATCTTTTTGAGTGGTTTGCTCGGCCAACTCTCGGTCGGCTTCCTCCAACTGTTTGTTCAGTTTACGACGACGACGGCTCAAACGCCACAGTCGCGGGTCGATTTGCAGCCACCGGTACCAAAAATTCTGCAACACAGGCAGCGCCATTCCGAGGGAAACCGCCCCCGCCAAAGCAAACAATATACCACTCAACACAAACGACGCCAACGCCCAAGGGCTATTGACAAGGCCCAGATTGAGCTCATCAGAACGTAACAGTTGTTGCTCAATTTTTTGCAATAAAACCTGTTGCTCTTGCGGTGTAATCGTACTGTTGGGGTCGAGCGGCGTAGCGCCCAATTGAAGATTCTTAACCGATTTGTTGATGGCTTCTTTCATTTTGTCGGTACGATAGGCCTCGTATCGAAACCATCCCAAAATCCCCAATGTGATAATGGCAAAACCCGCCAAACCCACTTTAAACCAAGCATAACGCGAACGTGCTTTTTGGGTATGCTCATCCACATACGGCTTCTCAATCAGGCGGTCATAGGCGGGTTTGAGCAAAATAGAAATCATGGCCAAACCGATGGCAAACGCCCACGCCTCGTTGTTGTTGCGGATATTGAGGGCGTAAGCCACAATTTCGTGCGAAATAATAAGGTCACCAAACACAAACGCCGCCCCCGCAAAAAAGAAAAAGAAGCCCGCTAAGAGCGAATATTCCGATTGAGTTTGTTTACGCCGCGCCCGCAAGGCTTCGGTTTCGGCATCAACGGCTTCACGTTGCGCCGTAAGTTCTGTCACACGCTTGGTGGCTTTGATGACGCGTTGCACAAACTCTTGCAAACGGTCATAGGCCGTTTTACGCTTTACGGCCGTTTCTTCAATCTCTTTATCAACCCGTTGGATTTCATTTCGACGGTCCTCAATCCGTTGGGCCAACCAATTATAATGTATCTGGCTTGATAGATAACTTTCGTAGGGATTACGATTTTCCGAGCCTTCTATACCGCTGTGGTAGCCGTGTTGAAAATCGGGTTCGTCAGTATGGTCTTTTGTTGGTTCCTGCATGGCTTTCTTTTTTTAAAATCGTGCTACTTATTTTTTACCAAGTGCTTACTGCTGATTTTGGGCGGTTGATTGAATCGCCCTCATTTGTCGGTCTGTCAAGCGGTCGCGCAGTTGGCGGGCCAGATAAAATTCACTTTCAAACAATTTGATGAGGGCATCACGTCGGGCATTGACCCGCGCAAGTTCGGCCTCCACTCGATTCAATTGCGGCACAATCTGCCATTTTTGAATGCGTAATTCATCAATTTCTGCGTTCAGGCGGTGAGTTTCTTCATCCCAAGTCTCCGTTTTGCTCGTTTTTTCTTTTTTCAGGCTGGCACCCGTCAGCCAAATCCGTAAATCATTGCGAAGTACGGTTATATTGCTCAACAGCAATTTGCCCGCAAAAAGGAACAGAAAAAACACAAAGACAAACAACGCCACCGCCCGCCAAACGGTCTGATTTTGCAATGCCTGTACAAACACAAACATGGCCGCTGCAAAAGGCATACCAACCTCTTCTAATAACCTGCGCCACGAAACATTGCTGTCGGTATCGTGAAAAAGTGAAACGCGACCGAACAAGTTAAACATCCCTGCCAGAAACACCCCGATGGCTATCCACTGACTATTGGGGTATAAAGGACGCAATGTATCATCAATCAAAAAGAAATTACCCACGCACATCGCCGTCGAAAACACCAAGCCCACGATAGTTCGCGGCAACTGATGCTCACCTTCATTTTGGCGGGCATCCAGCTCGGCAGCTTTATCTTTCAATTCGTTGATTCTGGTTTCCTTCTGCCCAATAAACAAATTTAGTTCTTGAATTTTTTCTCCATAACGCTCCACATCTAACTCTAAATCAGCGGTTTGATGCACAAAATAACTACGAATAATGGCCACTTTCTCTTCGGGCTTTGACTCTGAAAGTCCAAAAATGACGCCTTCATCCCGTAGCAAAGTTTCATCTTCCAACCACGATGGTAAATCAATAGGGATTGTAGTTTGCGTCGGTTGGGGCGGCGTTAAATCCCAGGTGTGGGTAGGGGCGGGAGGCTCTTCGGTCATGACCCGCGTGTGTGGAACAATACCAGGAAAGGTAGGCACAGAAACCTCGGCCGTTACTTTCTTAGTTTCGGTTTGTGGCGGGTCTAACTCCGCAAAAGACACTAATTCGGGGTCTTTTTTGAAGTTATCGGGGCTAAAATAGGCTTTGATTCGATCAAAGAGGCTCATAGTAGGTGCATTTGGGCTGTTAAAACGAACGCTTTATAAACTTGAAGTTCAACAAAATTATTGTACTTATCCCCAAAAATGGGACGAAAGGTGCAATTTATGACGCAGAGTATCATTTTTAATCTTTAAATAAAAAAACTCCACACCAAAAATGCGGAGTTTTTTCTACAAAAAAATGCAATAGCTATTTTTTCAAAATAGTCAAAATGGCTTCAATTCCATTGCGCAGCTCCATCTGCCCTGCTTCTACATCCTTTTGAAATTCAGCCAATCGTATAGCTTGCTCATTTTGTTTAGTTTCTACACGATCAAGTTTTGTCTCCATTCGGGATATTTTCGCCTTCAAAAGTGCCATCTCTGAATTGAGGGATGCCATTTTGATATTTAGACTTGTCATATCTTCGGCGAGTAAGTCCTGCTTATTCAGCATTTCGGCAACAATCTCTTCCAATTGAGCCAATCTCTCACGGTCAGTCATGCGGTTGCTTTATTTTTTTAGAAAGATAATAAAATCTTTTTTAGTTACGCTTTCGTCGCAATTTTCAATTCATCCAGTTGTTTTTGGTCAATGGTTGAGGGAGAATCAATCATGACATCACGACCTGAATTATTTTTGGGGAACGCGATGAAATCTCGAATAGAATCCACCCCGCCAAAAATAGAGCACAGGCGGTCAAATCCAAAGGCGATTCCAGCATGAGGCGGTGCCCCAAATTCAAACGCTTCCATAAGGAATCCGAATTGAGCTTTTGCTTCTTCGGGCGTAAAGCCCAAAATCTCAAACATCTGCATCTGCAACGGCCGTTGGAAAATCCGTACAGAGCCCCCTCCTACTTCGGTTCCGTTGATGACCATATCATAGGCATTGGCTCGAACTGCGCCCAAGTCCGTCGTTAACAAAGGAATATCTTCGGGCTTAGGGCTGGTAAACGGATGGTGCATGGCAAACCAACGGTTTTCTTCCTCGCCATATTCCAACAACGGAAAATCAACCACCCACAGCACTTTATAATCGTCGGGATTGCGCATTCCTAAACGGCTGCCCATTTCCAAACGAAGTTCATTGAGTTGCTTACGGGTTTTGTTGGCTTCTCCCGCCATGATAAGCATTAAGTCACCGGGCTGTGCGCCGAATGCATCCGCCCATTGCTTCAAATCTTCTTCACTGTAAAACTTATCAACCGACGATTTGATGGTTCCATCGGCATTATAACGTGCATAAATCAATCCTTTTGCACCAATTTGCGGACGTTTTACCCATTCGGTGAGTTCGTCCATTTGCTTACGTGTATATTCTGCACAGCCTTTGGCACAAATTCCAACCACTAATTCGGCAGAGTCAAATAAACCGAAATTTTTACCTGAAACGAAGTCATTATCTCCTTTCAACTCTACAAACTCCATTCCAAAACGAATGTCGGGTTTGTCGGAGCCATATTTTTTCATGGCCGTAGCGTAAGTCATACGAGGCACTTCTGGCAACTCTAACCCTTTTACGGCTTTAAATAAATGACGAATCAGCCCTTCAAACATTTGCAGAATGTCTTCCTGCGTCACAAACGACATTTCACAGTCAATCTGCGTAAACTCAGGCTGACGGTCGGCGCGTAAATCTTCGTCACGAAAACACTTCACAATCTGATAATAACGGTCAAATCCCGATACCATCAACAATTGTTTGAACGTTTGCGGCGACTGCGGCAAGGCATAAAACTCACCTGGATTCATGCGGCTAGGTACCACAAAGTCGCGGGCTCCTTCTGGGGTTGATTTGATTAAAACGGGCGTTTCAACCTCAATAAAATTCTGGGCGTCCATAAAAAGACGCGTTTGTTGGGCTACTTTATGGCGCAGTTCTAGGTTTTTGCGCACTATGTCGCGACGTAAGTCTAGGTAGCGGTATTTCAGGCGGAGCTCATCACCGCCGTCGGTTTTGTCTTCAATCTGGAAAGGCGGCAGCCTAGCTGAGTTTAAGACCGTTAGCCCCGTCAATTTGATTTCAATATCACCCGTTGCCATTTTATCATTTTTGGCAAAGCGCTCAGTGACCATACCCGTAGCCTGAACCACAAACTCACGGCCTAAATTTCGCGCCTGAGCGATGATTTCGGGGGCGGTTTTACCTTCTTCGAGCATTAGCTGGGTGATACCATAGCGGTCGCGTAGATCAATCCAAATCATACCGCCTTTGTCGCGGGTACGTTGTACCCAACCGCTGAGGATTACTTCTTTACTGACATCTGAAATACGGAGTTCTCCGCAAGTGTGCGTTCTAAGCA
>JAIXPV010000135.1 GCA_027486105.1 Runella sp.
GTAGGGTTTGTTGACAATAAAATAGCGGTGCAATTCAGGAATCATGGAACGTGTTTTTTTGCTATCTTTTTTCAAAAATTGATAGCTTTGCACAAAACAAATAATAATTAACGAATCCTCTTTAATTCCTAACGCAAGTCCCCCAATATGGCTTCATTCAAAATAGCAGGCGGTCGTCAGATGAAAGGTGAAATCACCCCGCAAGGTGCCAAAAACGAAGCACTGCAGATACTTTGTGCAGTGTTGTTGACGAAAGAACCTGTTACGATTCATAATATTCCCAACATCCGCGATGTCAACCAACTTATTGATTTATTGGGTGATTTGGGCGTAAAACGTACCCGTTTGAGCAACAGCTCCATTAGATTCGAAGCCTCTGACGTGCATCTCGAATTTATGGAAACCGAAATGTACCGCCAAAAAGCGGCGGCCCTTCGGGGTTCGGTGATGTTGTTGGGGCCGATGTTGGCACGTTTCAAAAAAGGTCGTATTCCGCGTCCGGGTGGTGATAAAATCGGGCGTCGTCGCTTGGATACGCACTTTTTAGGCTTTGAACGATTGGGCGCAAAATTTGACTATGACCCCAACGACGGCGGTTTTTATCAGGTAGACGCCAGCGGATTGCACGGGACCTATATGCTCCTCGATGAAGCCTCGGTCACGGGGACGGCCAATATCCTGATGGCGGCGGTCATGGCCGAAGGCGTCACCACTATTTATAACGCGGCCTGTGAGCCGTACCTTCAGCAGTTGTGCAAAATGCTCAACCGAATGGGGGCAAAAATCAGCGGTGTGGGTTCAAATTTGTTGACCATTGAGGGGGTATCATCATTGAATGGTACGGAGCACACCATGCTCCCCGACATGATCGAAATCGGTTCGTTTATCGGAATGGCCGCCATGACGAAGAGCGAATTGACCATCAAAAATTGCTCTATTCCTGATTTGGGCGTTATTCCTGGGGTTTTTCAAAAACTCGGAATCCAGATGGAATTTCGCGGTGATGATATTTTTATTCCTGCGCAAGACCATTACGAAGTCGAATCGTTTATCGACGGCTCTATGTTGGTTGTGGCAGATGCACCTTGGCCGGGCTTCACCCCAGATTTACTAAGTATTGTGCTGGTTACGGCTATTCAGGCCAAAGGTACGGTGCTGATTCACCAAAAGATGTTTGAAAGCCGCTTGTTTTTCGTTGATAAACTCATCGAAATGGGCGCGCAGATTATCCTTTGCGACCCGCACCGCGCAACGGTGGTGGGACTGAACAGAGCTACACAACTCCGAGGTATTCGCATGACTTCTCCTGATATTAGGGCGGGGGTATCGTTGTTGATTGCCGCCATGTCAGCGCAGGGGGTAAGCATTATTGATAATATTGAGCAAATAGACCGTGGATATCAAAATATTGATACGCGCCTGAATGCCATTGGAGCCGAGATTGTGCGTTTGTAACGAAACAAATTAGTAAATAAATCATGCGGCAGGGGATAAATCAAAAACTGTGGTTATTATCATCGTTGCTATTGACGGTGTGCATAGTGTCCTGTAAAAAAGAAGAAACGATTTTGCCGCTACAAGCGTTTGGGTTTGATGGCAAAACAGCCCTCGTTGTGCCGTCGGGTAGCCTTCGTATTAAGTTTAATCAGCGTGTAACGTGGAAAACAACGGCGGGAACAGCTACCCAAACGCCCCAAGATTCTTTGGTTTATACCGCCCCGAGTGTGGTAGGAACACAGCGAATTACGGTCAAAAGTGAAGGTAATGCCAACGATAGCTTGGTGATAAAAGTAATCGTTACGCCGCGTGCCGATGTGCTACGGCCCTTGCAAAAGGGAGGGTATGTGTTGGTATTTCGGCACGCTGCGGCGGATGTTGGCTCTGACCAAACCAACTCTACAGTGGCGAATTGGTGGAAATCCTGTGATTCAAAACTGGCTCGTCAACTCAACGATGTCGGTAAAAAAGAGGCCGAAGCCACAGGTAAAGCATTGAAAAACTTGGAGATACCCGTCGGTAAGGTATTTTCCAGTGAGTTTTGCCGGTGTTTTACCACGGCCGATTTGATGAGCTTTGGAGTGCCGACACAGCAGACCAAAGAGTTGACCTTCTACGTATATGAAGAAGCGAAGCGGTATGAAAATATGATGAAACTGGTTGATAGTCAATCTATAGATGCCAATAATACGGTGTTGGTAGGTCATACAGGATTTACGGGGGCAATGCCTTCGCCCGCGCCGCTGACGGATCTAAACTGGGGCGATGCGGCTGTGTTTCAATTGATTGCTGGTCAGCCAGCACGCTTTATGGCAAAGATAAAAGTAGCAGAGTGGACTGAATTAGCCCCATAACGATCTTACACTTGCTCGGCTTATTGCCCGCTAAAATATGCCATCTCACCCTCCTAACGAATGAAATATCGCTACCGTGCCTTAGCTTTTTTGTTTGCACTTTCGATTATTACCTTTCTTGACCGCGTTTGTATGAACGTAGTCAGTAAGTACGTAAAAGCTGATTTAGGCTTAAACAATGAAGAATTTGGCTGGATTTTGGGCGCATTTTCGTTGGCGTATGCTTGGTTTGAAATCCCGACGGGGGCCATGGGTGACTCCATAGGCCCCCGTCGCGTGTTGACCCGGGTGGTGTTGTGGTGGTCGGGCTTTACGGCCCTGACAGGCACCGCTTTCAGTTTTTTTTACCTGCTCGTGGTGCGTTTTTTGTTTGGCGTGGGTGAAGCGGGGGCATATCCCAACGCCACCATTGCCATTTCGCGGTGGTTTCCCGCCGTTGAAATTGGCCGCGCTCAATCGGTGATTTGGGCGGCTGGTCGTATCGGTGGAGCGCTAACGCCATTGTTGGTGATTCCGCTCGTTCATGCCGTGGGTTGGCGCTGGTCGTTTGTGGTGTTGGGAGTAGTGGGGGCGGCTTGGGCGTTGGCTTGGTATGCGTGGTTTCGCGACGAACCTGCGGATAAAGAAGGCATTTCGGCGGAAGAAGTAGAAGAAATCGAGATTGGCCGTAATATTAAACGCGCCGACCACGCCATTCCGTGGAAAACCATTATTCTCAATCCAGATATTTGGGCGCTGATGCTCATGTGTCATTTGTTTTTTTACGGCGCGTATTTCTTTACCAACTGGTCATCTACCTATTTTCAGGAGGGGCGCGGCATGACCGAAGACCAATCCAAGAATTTTATCTCTCTATCGTACTTTTTGGGGGCCATTGGTTGCATAGCGGGTGGATTGATGAGCGATTTTTTAACCAAAAAATACGGACTGAAAATCGGCCGCCGCGCCGTTGCCATCACGGGTTTGGGCTTATCAAGTATCTTCTTTCTGGCGGCTGGGCTTACCCCTGATAATCAATTGGCGGGTTATTTATTGGCCATTTGTGTATTGACCAAAGATTTGGCGTTGCCTGTTTCCTTCGCGGTCTGTGTCGATATTGGTAAACGTAATGCAGGAACGGTAGCAGGCTCGATGAACTTTGCGGGTCAAATGGGTGGTTTTTTTATCACCATTATCTTTGGCACGGTGGTAGAAAGCACCAAAAACTTCAATATTCCATTGTACCTGATTTCGGGGTGTCTGTTTGTGGCCGCGTTGCTGTGGCTCAAAATCGACCCAACCAAGGCCGTGGATTTAAAAAAAGCGTGATAGCCATTTTTATTACTTTTGGAGGTTTATCTTTGTTTTATGTTTAACAAGAAAGGTTACGTATAATAAATCAAGCGTGTTTATGACGCACAAAAAGCCGTGGGTTGGTTCAGCCTGCGGCTTTTTGTTGTATTTTTAAGCCTTACTCACAGCACGCTTATGAATACAGAAATTCTCTCTCGCATACAGTTTGCTTTCACCATTGCTTTCCATTATATCTACCCTCCGCTGAGCATTGGTTTAGGTGTTGTTCTGGTCATTATGGAAGGAATGTACCTTCGTACTGGTAAACAAATCTACGAACAAATGACCCGATTCTGGATTAAGATTTTTGCCTTGATTTTCGGAATCGGAGTAGCCACGGGCATTGTCATGGAATTTGAATTCGGAACCAACTGGGCCGTGTATTCACGCTACGTTGGTGATATATTTGGTAGTGCGTTGGCAGCCGAGGGGATTTTTGCCTTTGCGCTCGAATCGGGTTTTTTGGGAATTCTGCTTTTTGGCTGGAATCGCGTAAGCCCAAGGGTGCATTTTTTTTCCACAATTATGGTGGCTTTAGGGTCGATGTTTTCGGCCATTTGGATTGTGGTGGCCAACTCTTGGCAACAAACGCCGGCAGGGTACCGTATCGAAGGAGAGGGTATGAAAGCGCGGGCCGTTATCACGGATTTTTGGGAAATGGTCTTTAATCCATCTAGCATAGACCGCCTTTCGCACGTTATTATAGGCTCTTTTTTGGCGGGCTCGTTTTTGGTTTTGAGTGTCAATGCGTATTATATTTTACGAAAACGCCACCACGAAATTGCCAAAGCAGGGTTTAAAATCGCCCTGACGGTGGCCACCGTTGCTTCGTTGATGCAATTGTTCACGGGCCATCGCTCGGCCGACGGTGTGGCCAAGCACCAACCTGCCAAACTAGCTGCTTTTGAAGGACATTATGACTCCTTGGCCGTGGCAGATATGTACTTGGTGGGCTGGACCAATGCCGAAAAACGACACATAACGGGCTTAAAAATCCCCAGAGGTTTGTCTTTGCTGCTTCATCAAAATTTTACAACGCCAGTAAAAGGATTGGACGCTTTCCCCAAATCAGATCGTCCTTCCTCCCGCGCTGTTAATGTCGTTTTTCAGACCTATCACTTGATGGTTGCCATCGGAATGGCATTGATTGGTCTTTCCTTGTTGGCAATTTTTTTATGGTGGAAGGGGAAATTGTTCGAACAAAAATGGCTGCTTCAAATATTTGTGTGGGCAGTGCTGTTGCCCCAAATCGCGAATCAGGTCGGTTGGTATTCGGCCGAAATCGGGCGGCAACCGTGGGTGGTATACGGTTTGTTGCGTACTTCAGATGCGCTGTCGCAGTCGCTCAAAACGGAGCAGGTGTTGTTCTCTTTGATAATGTTTACTTTGGTTTATGCGCTTTTGTTTGTCTTGTTTTTGTATTTATTGAACAAAAAAATCAAGCACGGTCCCGTCGATACCCACTCCGAAACAATTCCTGATTCTTCAAAACGTGATAACCCGATTTTAAACTGATGGAAACAATACTCGGTCTTGATTTGCCCACGTGGTGGTTTTTGGTCATCGGCGCGGTGTTTAGCGGTTACGCTATTTTGGATGGTTTTGACCTCGGAGCGGGGGCTTTGCACCTGTTTTTTAAGAAAGAAGAAAGTCGACGCATTGCGCTCAACGCCATCGGGCCCGTATGGGATGGCAACGAAGTGTGGCTGGTGATTGGCGGTGGGGCGCTTTTTGCGGGCTTTCCGGTAGTTTATGCCACCATCTTGTCGGCGCTGTACGAACTGTTTATGGTGTTTTTGGTGATGCTTATTTTCAGGGCTATATCCATCGAATTTCGTTCCAAAGAGCCCATGCTCTGGTGGCGTAGGCTTTGGGATATATCCTATAGTGTATCCAGTATTTTATTGGCACTGGCGTTGGGACTGGTCTTGGGAAATGTGATTCAGGGGATTGCGATTGACAAAAACTACGCTTACCAAGGCACTTTGCTCGATTTGTTTAATCCGTATGCGTTGTTGGTGGCGGTCACGACGCTGGCGTTGTTTATGATGCACGGAGCTATTTATTTGGTGATGAAGACCGAAAACCGCCTGTACGCCAAACTCACAATTTTAGTTAAAAATACCACCATTTTCTTCGTGTTGATGTTTGCCATTACGTCGTTGGCTACTTTGCTGTACATTCCACACCTGATTGCGCGCTATAAAGAAGTGCCTTATATGTTTGCCTTTCCAGTATTGGCTATTTTGGCTGTGGCCAACATTACCCGTCAGATTGCTTACCGGAAATACTTTTTTGCCTTTCTTTCGTCGGCGTTTGTGACAGCTATGCTGATAATTTTGGTAGCGGTTGGACTTTTTCCAAACATCATTTTGTCGACGATTGACCCTGACCTACACATTACGGTCTATAATGGTTCTTCTACCGAAAAATCGCTCAAAATCATGCTCACCTTCGCGGCCATTGGGGTACCGTTGGTGGGTGTTTATACTTTCTTTGTGTTTTGGACCTTTCGAGGTAAAGTAAAGTTGGATGAGACAAGTTATTGAAAAATACGGCTTCAAGCTAACGGCTAACCTGTCATTTTCTACGTTTTAATTCACAATTTTTCCTCTTTAATTTGAAGTTTTTGTGGTGGCTTTTAAGTGGTTTTATGTTTGAAGAAACATTTCTTTAAACTCAACATAACGCCATGAAAGCTACCACTATATTTACAATTGGTTTCCTGTTGTTTATCGGCTCAGCATTTGCTCAATCAGTTACCATCAACCCCGCTGCACTGGATTTGCCCCGAGTAGCTTCACTTCCAAGCTGTTCGGCGTCGACCAAAGGAAGAATGGTTTATAACACCACCGACAATAAGATGTATTATTGCAACGGAACTGCCTGGATAAATACCGAAATTGCAGGCTCGCAGAATGCACCAGCGTTTAGTGCCACTGATCTTGGAGATTTGAATATTCAGGTCAGCGGAACAACTTACGTACCTTTCATAACAGAAACCTATGATCTTGGAGGTAATTTTAACACCAATACTGCTGGGGTTGACCCTAATACATTCATTGCTCCATTGAATGGCATTTATCATTTTGACGCATATATTTCATGGAACTTTGCAGGGGCAACGATTATAAGTACAAATTACGCCGTGACTCAATTGATTGTCAACGGGAATGTTGTGGCTGCTACAACCACAAACCCTTCGGCGGTTACTTATTTTTATACCCAAATTAGCCGCGATTTGAAACTTGAGGCTGGAGATAAAGTGCGGTTGGCGGTCATGGATGATGTGGCTGGAAATCAATTTATCAAGAAAGGAGCAGGGTTGTGTACATTTAGCGGACATTTGGCGACTAAATATTAACCTCCGGGTGAAGATTTTACCCAAGTCTTTTTAGCTTTGCAGCATGAGCAAGTCGTTTTACCAATTACTTTACCAGAACGAAACCCTATACCGGATACACGGCGAGACTCCCGTCAATGAATTCGTGGAAGAAATACCTTCTTCTTCCCTGATTGCCATGGAAGACCCTACTGCTCCACTTGCTCCTATTTCGGCTCCTCAGGTGAGTGCAAGGCCTGCCTCAATTTCAGTTCCTTTGCCCAAGCTCAATCATCAGATTCTTATTTTAGTGGACGAAAGTCCAGCGATGTCGCCTAGTAATACGATTTTTCTTGAAAAAGTACTAAAGGCGGTCAACCTGAACCTCGAAGGCGTAGATATTCTCAATCTGGCAGGGGCAAAGCAGATGGATTTTCGGCCGCTGCTTCAAAATAAAACAGTGCATCATTTTATTTCTTTTGGAGTACCCTTCATTAACATCAACCTCGAAATAATGATGAATCGCTACGACCCCAAACGTATTTCGGGAGTCAATTTTTTGTTAGCCGAATCGTTGGATATTGTCCAGACCGATGACAAAAACAAACGTGCTTTGTGGGGAGCCCTCAAGAAAATATTTATGGCATAACGCCTTTTCTTCTTTTCAATTACTTAGCCTTGATTTTATCAAAATGCGCAGTATTTTTGTTGCATAATAGTATGCAGGCAGAGTATTGTCGGCTGTCTTCTTTCTACTTTTAAACCACTAAAACCCCCATGACCGAAGCATTTATTTATGACGCCGTCAGAACCCCGCGCGGACGCGGCAAGTCGGATGGCTCGTTGCACGAAGTGCAACCGATTCAATTACTCACTTCTGTTTTGAGAGAAATACAACAGCGTAACCATTTGGATACTAGCTACGTGGAAGATGTGATCATGGGATGCGTAACGCCCGTGGGTGAACAAGGTGCCGACATCGCCCGTACGGCCGTCATCGAAGCAAGCTACGCCGAAAGCGTGGCGGGTGTGCAGCTGAATCGTTTTTGCTCGTCGGGGTTAGAGGCAATCAACCAAGCCGCCGCTTACGTAATGTCGGGTCAGGTAGATATGATTGTGGCGGGCGGTGTGGAGTCTATGAGCCGCGTGCCGATGGGCACCGATGGGGGGCCTTTATTTATGAATCCGCAGATTGTGGCGCGTCATAATATTGTTCCGCAAGGTATTTCGGCCGATTTAATCGCCACCAAATATGGTTATTCACGCACGGATGTTGATACGTTTGCGGCCGAATCGTACCGCCGAGCGACGGTTGCACAAAAAGAGAATCGCTTTGCGAAATCACTGGTTCCTTACAAAGACGAACTCGGCATTACCCTCCTCGACCGCGACGAAGGCGTGCGTCCGGGAACGACCGTAGAATCGCTCGGAAACCTAAAGCCCGCTTTTGAAATGATGGGCAGTATGGGTTTAGATGCTTTGGCACTGATGAAATACGCCGAAGTTGATAAAATCAACCACGTTCACCACGCAGGCAATTCCTCCCAAATCGTCGACGGGGCGGCGGGTTTGTTGATAGGCGCTAAAGAAATCGGTAAAAAATTAGGCCTGAAGCCCCGTGCTAAAATCAAGGCATTTGCCATCATCGGATCTGAGCCAACTATAATGCTCACGGGCCCCGTACCTGCTACCCAAAAAGTGCTGAAAAAAGCAGGAATGAGCATTGCTGATATTGATTTGTTTGAAGTAAACGAAGCTTTTGCGGCTATTCCGCTCTTTTTTATGGAACAATTGGGTGTTGACCATGCTAAAGTCAACGTTAATGGGGGAGCTATTGCTCTGGGTCACCCGCTAGGTGCGACTGGTGCGATTATTTCGGCTACGCTCATTGACGAACTGGAACGTTCGGGTAAGCAATTCGGTCTTTCCACGCTGTGTATTGGCGGAGGAATGGGCATTGCTACGATTTTTGAAATGGTGTAACCTCATCCCCCGACCCCTTCTTCTCAAAACGAGGTTAATTTATAACATTATGACTATCAACTACACAATCAATAACAATATAGCTATCCTGAGCTGGAACATGACCAGCTCCCCAATGAACGTCCTGAACGATGAATCGGTGCCTGCCTTTGGGGCGGCGCTTGAAAAAGCGTACAGTGATGCAGACGTCCGGGGCATTATTATTACTTCCGACAAGCCCGAATTTGTGGCGGGGGCGGATTTGAAAATGATTTTACGGAATCAAAACGAAAATCCTGCCGAAATTCTGAAAATATCGGTAGCGCTTAATCAACTTTTTCGCAAAATCGAAACCAATGGCAAACCCGTGGTGGCGGCCATCAATGGTACCGCTTTGGGCGGAGGGCTGGAAATCTGCCTAGCGTGTCATTATCGAGTGGCGTTGGATAACCCTAAAACCAAACTGGGATTACCCGAAGTGAAAGTAGGGTTATTGCCAGGTGGTGGTGGTACGCAGCGGTTGCCCCGTATGATTGGGATGCAGGCAGCGCTTCCGTTGATGTTGGAAGGCAAAGAGCTGACGCCCAAAGAAGCATTGGGGTTGGGTATTGTTGATGCGATTGCTAGTACTCGCGAAGAAATGCTCGAAAAAGCAGAGGCTTGGATTGCATCGAATCCCAAACCCGTAAAACCATGGGATGAAGTCCATAAGAAAACGGGTAAAATTCAGGCAAAAGACAATTATAAAGTGCCTAATGGCGCAGTTTTAAGCCCCGTAGGAATGCAAACCTTTACGGTGGGAACGGCCATGATGATGGATAAATCCAAAGGGAATTACCCATCTACGCAACATATTATGTCGTGCGTGTACGAAGGATTATTGGTCAATATTGACCGCGGAATTGTGATTGAATCGCGGCATTTTGTGCAGGTAGCCACCTCAAAAGTAGCAGGGAATTTGATTCGGACCATGTTTCTGGGTCTGAATGAAGCCAATAAAGGAGCCAGCCGCCCGAAAGATATTCCAAAGACGGATGTAAAAAAACTCGGTATTTTGGGGGCGGGAATGATGGGCGCGGGCATCGCCTACGTGAGTGCGGTGGCGGGCATTGAAGTAGTGCTAAAAGACGTAAGCCTCGAAGCGGCCGAAAAAGGCAAAGATTATTCCCAGTCGTTGCTCAAAAAAGCCCTCGAACGCGGTAAAATGGACAATCTAAAGGCCGAAGGAGTCCTTAATCTTATCAAACCCACGGCCAATACCGCTGATTTACAGGGTTGTGAGTTGATTATTGAGGCCGTTTTTGAAAATAGAGACCTAAAAGCCGCCGTCACTAAAGAAGCCGAACCGATGTTGGCAGAAGGTGGTGTTTTTGGTTCGAATACTTCAACTTTACCCATTACAGGTTTGGCCAAAGCCTCCACAAATCCTAAAAACTTCGTAGGAGTTCATTTTTTCTCACCCGTTGATAAAATGATGTTGGTGGAGTTGATTGTTGGGAAAGAAACCTCCGATTATGCCTTGGCCGTGGCGGTGGATTTTACCCGTAAAATCCGAAAAACGCCCATCGTGGTCAACGACTCACGCGGATTTTACACTTCGCGGTGTTTCGGAACCTATACCTCTGAAGGCATGGAATTACTCAAAGACGGGGTGAACCCTGTATTGATTGAAAATGCGGGTAAGTTGGCAGGAATGCCCGTGGGTCCATTGGCTGTTACGGATGAAGTGGCGTTGGATTTAGTCTATAAAATCTCGGCACAAGCGGTGAAAGATGGTGTTTTGGCCGATACCGATACGAGCTACCAAATCGGGAAGCAATTTACGGAAATGGGACGCTTGGGAAAAAAAGCCAAGGCGGGTTTTTATGAATACCCAGAAGGCGCTCAAAAACAGCTTTGGTCAGGACTCGCGGACTTGTTTCCCGTGGCGTCGCAGCAACCCTCTTTGGAAGAAGTTAAAACGCGTTTGTTGTATCGTCAGGCGCTCGAAACCGTTCGTTGTTATGAAGAAGGGGTTATTCGTACCAAATTAGATGCTGATTTAGGCTCCATTTTAGCTTGGGGTTTTCCACCTTATACGGGCGGTACGCTCTCTTTTGTAGATTTTGTAGGTATCAAAACCTTCGTAAGTACCCTCGACCACTTAGCCGATACGTACGGTGAACGTTTCCGCCCCACTCAAAAACTGCGAGAGAAGGCAGAAAAGGAAGTTGGTTTTTAGGATATATTTTTTTTTAGAAAAATACGAATACATTTCGCTCATCAAAAGCCTAACAATATTTGAGATATATTGGCGTGAGAAATAATATTAAACACATCTATTCTATATATA
>JAIXPV010000110.1 GCA_027486105.1 Runella sp.
AATGGCCTCAATCTTTACAAATGTATCCCCACTTGCCATCAACCCCTGAATGGTGTTGATGATGGGCAAACCTGCTCCTACGTTGGTTTCATACAAAAATTTAACGCCCTTACGCACTGCCGTTTGCTGCAACCGTCGATACTCCGCGTAGCTACTCGAATTGGCCACTTTGTTGGGCGTCACGACCGACACGCTGGCGTCGAGCAACGGGTGATAATAATGGATAATGTCTTTGTCGGATGTGCAGTCAATGAATACGCTATTTGGCAAGTTGAACTCCCGAATGCGCTGTACAAACGCTGGCAAGCTCGTGGTTTTGCCGTTTTCGTCCAGTTCTTCTTTCCAATGCGTCAAGCTAATACCTTCAGGATTGAGCCACATTTTTTTGCTACGGGCCAAGCCTACCACGTTGATTTTCAGCAATTTTTCTTTGGCCAAATAGTCTGACTGAGCTGAAAGTTGTTTCAAAAACGTACTTCCAATCAAACCTGTTCCGACAATAAACAGGTTCAGGGTGCGGACTTCCGATTGAAAAAACACCCCATGAATGGCATTAAGCGCCTTTGAAAGGTCATTTTTTTGAATAACCACTGAGATATTCAACTCCGACGAACCTTGGGCGGTGGCAATCACGTTGATACCGTTTTTGCCCAGCGCTGTAAATAATTTCCCCGAAACACCCGTACTACGTCGCATTCCTTCGCCCACGATGGCGATAATAGAAACGTTTTTTTGAATCTGAATTCCATCACGGTCAATATCGCCAGCGCTGATTTCAGGCGCAAAAGTTTGATCCAAAACCTCCTTGGCGCGGTCGGCATTTTTGGGGTCAATGGCAAAACAAATCGAATGTTCGGACGATGCTTGCGAAATCAAAATCACGCTGATTTTATGCCGCGAAAGCGCCGAAAACAAGCGCGCCGACACGCCCGCCACGCCAATCAAACCGCTGCCTTGCACGTTGACAAGGGCAATATCATCAATGGAGCTGATGCCCGTGATGGCAAAAGGTGTTTCAGCGGAGGTCGTATGAACGGTCGTTCCTTCAGATGCTACGTTGAAGGTATTCAGTACCTTAATCGGAATATTCTTTACAAATGCGGGCTGCAAGCTCGGTGGATAAATCACTTTGGCGCCAAAGTGACTCAACTCCATGGCTTCCGCGTAGGTAATGGTCGGAATTGTAAATGCGGTAGAAACCTTGCGCGGGTCGGCGGTCATCATTCCGTCTACGTCGGTCCAGATTTCGATCACGTCGGCGTCAAGGGCCGCTCCAAAAATGGAGCCAGTATAGTCGGAGCCACCGCGTCCGAGGGTAGTTGTAATCCCTTCGGCCGTAGAGGCAATGAAGCCCGTAATGCACTGCATTGCATCGGTTCTGGCAAAATGGGCCAAAATTTGCGCATTTGTCACCTCAAAATCTACTTCGGCGTATCCAAAATGGTCATTGGTGCGTACTAGGCTGCGGGCGTCGCAAAACTCTGCTTTTACACCACGGGCTTTGAGGGCCTCGGTAATGATAGTAGTGGAAAGGCGCTCGCCGAAAGACATCAGCAAATCAAGCGTTCGGGCCGACAATTCCCGAATCAGCGAAATACCTTTCAGTAAATCTTCCAATTCGTTGACCAATCCGCGTACTTTGGCGATAGAGCTGCTTTGATTTTTGATGTCAATCAAGCCTCGAATGGCCGCAAAGTGGCGTTCTTCGACGGCTTTCAGCGCATCAAAATACTCGGCATTTCCCTTGGATGCCATACGGCCTATCTCAATCAGCTTGTTGGTTACGCCGCCCATGGCCGAATATACCACGGCAATGCGCTCACCTTTGGCAATATTATCTTGTAAAATCTGAATGACCTGTTGGATACTTTCGACTGTGCCGCACGAAGTGCCGCCAAATTTGAGGACTTTCATTCTAAAAAAATTTGTAAACGGCTCATCACCGCAATTTTAAGGTGGCGTGACGACTTTCTTAAGGCTAAACTCATCACTTAGGCTGCAAAGATAGCGGGGAGAGGCTATTTTTACAGTAAACTCATGACTTTTATCGTATATACGACCATTGATTTTCGATTTCAGAGTTCCTATAAAACAAAACAGCAGGGCAGTGCCCCGCTGTTTCCAGATAAAATATGTTGTTTTTTTTAAGTGTCGGTCGGTTATACGTCGCGGGTTGTAACCGACTGACGCTTGGCTTGCTTTTATAGATTCTTTGCTTTCAACTGCTTCACGGCATAGTCGGTGGCGCGGGCCGTGATAGCCATATAGGTCAAAGATGGATTTTGCGTAGACGTTGACGTCATGCAGGCCCCGTCGGTGACAAACACGTTTTTGCAGTGATGGAGTTGATTCCATTTGTTCAATTGCGATGTTTTGGGGTCTTTGCCCATGCGCACGCCACCCATTTCGTGGATGTCGAGGCCTGGGGCTTTGCTAGGCACGTCGTTGGTGCGGATGTTGGTAAAGCCCGCTAGCGTCAACATTTCGGTCATTTGTTCGTGAAAATCTTTCACCATTTTGTCGTCATTGTCATCATACGCTACCGAAACTTTCAGGAGTGGAATGCCCCATTGGTCGGTTAGGTTAGAGTCAAGCGTCACATAATTGCTCTCTTTTGGAATGGTCTCGCCCATCATCCAAGAGCCCACGCGCCAATTCCCATATTTTGGTGTTGCCAGATTTTCTTTTAAGGTTTCGCCCATGCCTGTCGTATCGCGAGATACGACCCGTTCGCCCGAAAATCCTGCCGCATAGCCCCTCAGAAAATCAACTTTATCTTGCTGAAACACATTCCGAAAACGGGGAATATAACTACTTCCAGGGCGTTTTCCTTCCGTAATGGTATCCAAAAGCCCTTCATATTCACCCGAAATAGTGGTCCGAAAGTTGTGAAACGCTACGTATTTCCCCAACAATCCGTTGTCGTTGCTCAACCCGTTTGGAAAACGATTGGATTTGGAATTCAACAAAATCAAGTTGGTATTGAGCGCCGAGGCATTCAAAAAAATGATTTTGGCATAATATTCAACCGCTTCTTTGGTATGGGCATCAATAACGCGTACGCCCGTTGCCTTGCCCAGTTTTTCATCATAAATCACTGAATGCACCACCGAATCGGGCCGCAGGGTCATGTTACCCGTCCGCGCTGCCCAGGGCAAGGTAGATGCATTGCTGCTAAAATACCCGCCGTACGGGCATCCACGAACGCACAAATCACGCTGCTGACACTGCGCCCTACCCTGCTGATAATGAATGGGTTTGGGCTTAGTCAGATGCGCACACCTACTTACAATAATGGGGCGTGCTCCTTTATAATGCTGCGCCATTTGTTGGCTAAAATGCTTTTCTATGCACGACTGCTCAAACGGTGGTAAAAACTCTCCGTCGGGCAATTGGGCCAATCCGTCTTTGTTTCCCGAAATCCCCGCAAACTTCTCCACATGGCTGTACCAAGGTGCCAACTCTTCGTACCGAATAGGCCATTCTACCGCAAAGCCATCCCGCGCGGGGCCTTCAAAATCGTACTTCGACCAGCGCTGCGTTCCGCGTGCCCACATCAACGACTTGCCACCGACATGATAGCCACGAATCCAGTCAAAGGGTTTTTCTTGCACGTAAGGATGCTCGGCGTCTTTCACAAAAAAATGGGCCGACTCTTCTTTAAAGGCATAACAGCGGCTCGCAATCGGGTTGGCATCTTTGATGGCTTTGGGCAACTGCCCCAAATGGTCAAATTCCCACGGATTCATCATCGTAGTGGGGTAATCCGTCACGTGTTTGACGTCTCGCCCGCGCTCCAAAACGAGGGTTTTGAGCCCTTTATCGCACAATTCTTTGGCCGACCAGCCGCCGCTAATGCCCGAGCCTACCACAATGGCGTCGAAAGTGCGGTCTTTGATAGAATCAATATTTAAGTAAGACATATCTGATTTTGAATTGTCGATTTACAGTGTGTTGTTATCATAAAAAAGACAACTTATTTTTGAATTACTGTTTACTTCATCAAAATTCTTACTAGCCTTCCAAAACGTCTAGCATCATTTTTTCTCATTGCACAACAATTTCTCAAATCTCTGATGGATAAATCTTGATCCTACAATTTTACTTTTACAAATCCCTTTGTGTTTGAATAGCCTTCCATTCCCACCCCGTAGCGGTAAAAACAGCGTAAGGTACCCTTTATGAAAGAAAAAGCTCGCAAATCCATGAAAACAACGATTCTTTTATTCTTTCTTCTCATCACCCTCTTTCACAATACCAACGCCCAGGAAAAAAGCCTGTTTAACGGCAAAGACCTAACAGGCTGGCACATCGACGTGCCCGCGATGGACAAAGACCCCAATTTGCGGAATCCCTTTATTATCCGCAACGGCTTGTTGGTCAGTTTGGGCGAGCCGCAAGGCCATTTGATTACAGACGCTGTTTATGAAAATTACCGTATTGAAGTTCAATACCGCTTTGCGGGCAAAGCAGGAAACTGCGGCTTGCTGCTCCACGCTTCTACGCCGCGTGCGCTGTACGGCATGTTTCCCAAATCCATTGAATCACAAATGATGCACAAAAATGCGGGGGATTTCTGGTGCATCGTCGAAAACATCGAAGTCGAGGGCATGGAAAAACGGCGCGGGCCAAAAGAAAACTGGGGCACTACCGAAGGCAAAGAGCGCCGTGTGATGAACCTGACCGATACCTCCGAAAAACCCTTGGGCGAATGGAACACCATGGTGGTTGAATGCCTCAACGATCACATCAAGGTCTGGGTCAACGGCGACATGGTCAATCACGGCTTTCACTGCACCGCCCAAAAAGGCCACATTGCCCTGCAAGCCGAAGGGGCCGAAGTGGAATTTAGAAAAGTAGCGCTGACCCCAATTAAGAAATTGACGGAGTGATTATGAATACGATGACCGTTATGACTTTGTTGCCATTTCTTTTCTTAGCCAGAGGGCCATGGTGAGAAATGGGCAGAATACCAACAGCGGCACAAGTTTAAAAAGGTATTAATACAAAGTTATATTGTGTTTTCTGACCTATTTCCCCACGACAGCAGTCTCTGGTAGCTCCTCTGTTTTTGGTCACTGTAGAATATTTATATTTATTAACAAATGTTGTATCACTGTACCATTTGGCATATACCTCTACTGAATGATACACTTTGGGTACATCAAGCGTTACACTGTATTCCCCTTTTTCGTTGGTATAAACGGTTGTTAACTTATCACCTGAGGAGGCTATAATACCATTGTTACCATGAATTTCAACAGGTACTTTTTCAATCGGTTGATTTATATCATTGGTTATGATTCCAAACACCATGGTTGTTCGGTCTTGTTTTTTACAGCCGACTGTTGCTAAAAACAACACTCCTAAAAGACAAATAAGTGCTCTCCTAATGCTCATATTTTTTTATGGAGTAGTGATTTAGCCATTGCTGTTTTTATCAACAACCCACTTCCCATCTGTTCATACAACGAAATACTACAAAAATTTAACTCTTAAAAGTGGTATATTGGCAATGTTTTGATGCCGTTGTTTCCACAAAAAACAGCATCAAAATATTCAATTTTTAAGTTTTATCCATAACACAGGCAACCATTTCTTTTTGTTTTTTATTATACGCTCAAAACACTTGTTCTTGATTACACTCGCCATCATACAGCAAGCTCAAAAGCGTGATATAAAAGCTCAAAGACACATCTTTGAGCACTACGGAAACACGCTATATCGACTGGCATTCAGATATTTACGAGAACGTATGGAAGCAGAAGATGCAGTTGCGGAGTCATTCTGCGCCATTTTTGAGAACATTTCAAAGGCTAAGTTTGAAAACGTGATGCTTTTTGAGGGTTGGCTTAAGCGAATCACCGTCAACGAATCACTGAAGTCCCTTAAAAAACGGGCGAATTTTCAATTGATTTCAGATACTGACTATGAAACAATCGTCATTAGAAACGAGGTTATTGAATGCCTAACGGCCGCCCAAATACTTGAGTTAGTGTCTCAGTTGCCCGTAGGCTACCGAACGGTATTCAACTTATACGAAATAGAGGGTTTTACCCATGCCGAGATTGCTAAGGGCCGCGAGCATGTTTCCTTCAGGGTCTTCGGTCTGGTATGGCGTGAGGTTGATGTAGGGCGAAATAAAC
>JAIXPV010000520.1 GCA_027486105.1 Runella sp.
AAGCATTGCTTGGACAAATTTTTTTCGGCGGATCGTCAAAGATTACGAGTATACACTATCTTCTTCGGTTGGATGGCTACTTTTAGCCAACATTCAACTGATGCTACAACGAATTAAGCTAAAAACCCAAACATAATTTCCCAACACGCTCTAATGCCCTTACTAAGATTAGGTTGTCCACCTCCTTGAGTAATATATTTTAATTTCTCTGTTTTGTACTTTAGGTAATAGAAAAGGTATTCTAAATTAATTGTTTTCTTATTGATTGGGATAGCAAGTACGGCTTGATTTGATGTAGATTTCGTTTTCAAAATACATAAATCCCCTGCAGTTGCACCATACATTGCAAATAAAATTGTATCAGGTTCAATATAACGAGCACTTGAGTTTTTAATAGCCTCTTCGTTTATATGTTCTTCTGTTTCAAATAAATACTTCTCTTTTAATTCGCTTGATTTTACCCAGTTAATTTTACCTGAATAGTAATTTTCATTGCTTCTTAAGGGTGTTCCACCCGAATAGGTTGTTGAAAAACTATTAATAGGCTCAGTTTTCCAATCATTGGGAACTATATCAATAATACTTTTCATTTCAATATTTTTAAAAGTTCATCAATTGTATTATCCAAAGCTGGTTCATTAACCACTCACCCTTCACCATTTAGGCCAAGTTCTGTTGTAGTTTAAAGTTGAGTTTTTCACGTTCTATTTCGGCTTTCAGTTCGGCTTCGGTGGGCAGGTAGAGTTTGTATTTAGAGGCAAAGAGTTGTTCGTTGCCTTTGAGGATGGAGTATCGGGCTATGTCTTGGTCGGTTTCGGAGCAGAGAATGATGCCAATGGTGGGGTTGTCGTTGTCGGTTTTTTTTTCTTCGTCATACATCCGCACGTACATATCCATTTGTCCTACGTCCTGGTGCGAGATGCGTTCGGTTTTTTCCTTCATTTCATCCACCACGGGCTGTTTGGCGTGCGAGAGAAAAAGCCGCTCGTAGTATTGGGTGGCGATGTTTCGGTCGAGCGTCCGCACCGACCAATTGTTTTCGGCAGTTTCTTTGAGGTAGTAAGTGCGTGCTTCGGGGTTGGCTACTCGCATTAAGGCTTTAAAATGTGACCAACTTAATTGGCTCCACAGTGTAGAGCCTTTTTGAGTTGACAATTCGTTCCACATGGTAGAGCTAATTGGAAGGTCATTGAATACGACATAAAATTGTCTGAAATTTTTGAGACTCTGCTCCGAAAAACCCTTTCCGAATTCATTGGTTAATTCTTCGGCAAGGTTTTTAATCAAAAAACTACCGTATTCGGCCCGTTCTTTTCCGTGTTGTTCCTGTTCCACTATTCGCTTGCCAATGAGCCAATAGGCTTGCACCATGGCGGTATTTACGGCACTATATACTTGCTGTTTGGCGGCAGCAAGGATGGCTTTGATGTCGGCAATGTACTGAGAATGTGTGTTTTGCTCTATTTTCATCCATTCAATACTTTTAGAAGTTCCTCAATCGTACTGTCCAGTGCGGTTTCTTGGCGGAGGGTGGCTTTAAACTCGGCAATGGCTTGTTTGAGGTCAATTTCCTCTTCGGGTTCAAAGGTGTCCACGTAGCGGGGAATGTTGAGGTTAAACTCGTTTTCTTCGAGTTCTTCCATATCGGCAATGGCAAAGTAGCGTTTGCGCAGTTCGGGGTCTTGCAGCATCGCTATGAGTTCTTGCTCTACGGCATCTATGGCTTGGCGTTCTTTTTCGGCTTGCTCGTGGGCGGCGTTTATTTTGGCAGCTTTCTCGTTGATGAGTTTTTCCAAGGCGTTTTGGGCGGTTTCTACCGCTTTCCAATCTCCTTTGGAGGGTTTTTCGTTTTTGGCTTGTTTGTCTTCAATTACCTTTTGGGCTTTGGCCAATTTTTCGGTTTTCCGCTCAATGTCTTCGGCATAGTATTCTTCGAGTTCGAGAAGTTTAAAATCGAGGTCTTCCTGAATGAGGGTTTTGAGCCTTGTTTTCTGAGAATCTATCCACGTTTTGGCCGTTGCTAAATCGCCCCAACTTTCCAAAATGGTCGAAATCCGCAGGATGTCGTGCGGTAGCAGCACATTCATGTTGGCTTCTTCTTTGTACCAACCTTCTTTGGCGGCATAGACCATCAGCACTTTCTCTTTGCGGTGGGCGGGTTTGTTTTTGTTGATAAAGAGAATAGCCCCAGGAATGGTGGTGCCGTAAAACAGATTGGCGGGCACACTTGCTGCATTTGCAAAACTTTTCCGTGATACAACCAGGAATGGTGGTGCCGTAAAACAGATTGGCGGGCAGCACCACGATGGCATCAATGATGTTGTGCATTTCGGTAAACTCGCCATTATGGTCAATCTTTCCTTGCAAAAATCCCCTGCGGATGAGGTACTCGTCATCGGCTTTGCGGTTTTGTCCGTCTTCTTCTTCGGTTTTTTCGGGTTGTCCCCTAAACAACACCCCTTGCGGACACACCACGCCCGCTTTGCCATTGTCTTTGATAGAGGCGACGATGTGCTGCAAAAAAGCAAAATCACCGTTGGAATAGGGCGGTGTGCCATACACCAGCCGCTCGTAGGGGTCGGAGTAGCCTTCTTTGGGGTACTCCAATTGGGGTGAGCCGTCTTTTTTATTGACGGTTTTGCCTTTGCTGTCTTTTTTGGGTTGTCCTGTTTTGGTCCAATTTTCTTGTGAAAATGGAAAATTGGCCATTGCCAAATCAAATTGTCTTACAGCTAAATTGTTATCGTCATCGGTAAATTTTGGGTCGAGCAAGGTGTCCCCTTTTTCAATACGAGCATCTAAACCGTGCAAAATCATGTTGATATTGCAAATCGCCCAAGTGTTCCAAACATCTTCCTGGCCAAAAATTCGAATGGCTTTGGGATTGTTATAGTTGGCTTTGCAGTACTTGGCGGCATTGATTAGGAAGCCGCCCGAGCCACAAGTGGGGTCATAGACGGTATTTCCTTTTTGAGGTTTGAGATAACGTACAATAATATCCACCACTTCTTGCGGAGTGTAGAATTGTTCTGCGGTGGTGCCCCCTTTGTTTTCGTCGGCAAAGCGTTTGATGAGGTACTCGTAGGCATCGCCCAAGACATCTACCGAGGCGTTTTTGTTGCTCAAATCCACGGCATCTAAGTAACTCACCAAGGCGGTCAGCACTTATGGACTTAGCTTTTTACTTCCCGAGCCATCGGGGGCGGGTTCGTTCCAGCGCACGGTATTGATAACGCCTTTCAGAATGGCTTTGCCGTTTCGATCTATGTTGGCGTCGGCTATTTCGTTGACGGCATGGTTGAGTTTTTCATTTTTCTTATCGGGCGAGGCATCACGCACATCTTTCCAAAAGCAGCCTTCGGGAATCTTGAAGTCGTGTTTTTCACGCATAATAATTGCCAATTCCTTTTCTGTTGGCTGTCTGCCTTCCCGTTTCTCAAATTCTTTGATTTCGTTTTCGGTTTCCCATTCGTAGTTATCAGAAAGTCGCTTAAAAAAGAGTAGGGAAAGAATGTAGGCTTTATAATCTTCCACTTTATCCCGAAGAATGTCAGCCATTCCAAAAAGCGTACTTCCTAATGCTTGTTTTGTAATCATCTATTTTCTTGTTTTTTATTATCGTTTCAAATTTAATGTATTTAGTCTGAGTGTTAGTTAAAAACAACTCTATTGATTTTTTCAGCATTGGCTCGTGTGTCGGCAAAAACCAAATATGTTGTTTGCGGGTCGGGTTTTTACACTAACGCACAACAACATCTATATATACGCTATAAGATACAGCCTCCCCCAAATATAAAAAACAGCCGGCTGTTTCCAACCGGCCGTTTTTCAGTTTTACGGTTCTCTCGTAAACGGTTTGCCCTTTTTTAGTTCCCTCTTTTTCGGTTCTACATTTCGCGGTTTACCATTTTTCTGTTCCTCATTCCTGCACTAATCCACATCCACTTCCTGTCCCATAAAGCAATCCACCACGTAGCGGATGGAGCTGAAGGAGTTGACGAGGGCTTTGCGGGCTTCGGGCTCGCTCATCCACGCCAATTGCTCAATGCCTTCGTCATGCTGGGGGGCCATCTTGGAGTCATCTACGCAGCGCATCCAATACCATTTGGTGCGTTTCAGAATGAGTTGATTATTTTGGGTGTAAGTGTGCCAAGTGGTGCAGGTTTTTTCGATAAGCTCGGCTTTTACGCCCGTTTCTTCTTCTACTTCGCGAAGGGCCGCTTTTTTTGATTTTTCATTGTCGTCGAGTTTGCCTTTGGGGAGATCCCACACGCCCCGCCGAAACATCATCAGCATTTTGTTGTCTTTGGTCACAATACCGCCCGCCGCTTTGATGATGGTGTAGATTTTTTTCAATCTTTTTTCCACGGCTTCGCGGTCTTTGGGCACCAAATAAATGGATTGGAGTTCGGGCAGGTCGTAATTGTTCAAAAAATGAAACAATTTTTCGGCCGTAATCGGTGTGGCGTTCAGAATGAGTAAATGCCCCTTTAAACTCGCCACCTTCAGCATTTCGAGGTGAGCGTCGATGATACGGTCAAAAGTAGCCCGATTGGAAAGCTCCTGAGCCGCTTTTTCACTTAAAATTCGGACCGGACGGTCTTTAATAAATATAATCATAGGAGTAGTGGGGCGTTAATGCCGACAAAATTAGCAAATGGGTTTGTTTTGGATAGCAAATACTTTTGATAATTTTGCAATTGTACCAACCATCCCCATACGTGGAACTATTTGTTATCGTTCTACTCGTTCTTATCAACGGTATTTTCTCCATGTCAGAAATCGCGCTGGTCTCCTCGCGAAAGTCTAAGTTGGAAACTGCGGCACGAAACGGTGACCGGCAGGCCAAACATGCACTCGAACTGGCAAACTCCCCCAATCGCTTTCTCTCGACCGTCCAAATCGGCATCACCCTCATAGGAATCCTGAACGGGGTATTCAGCGGTGAACGCATCACAAACGATTTTCAGGCCTACGTTGAGCAGTATGAATCATTGAAGCCTTATGCGCATTCTATCGCCGTAGGTGGCGTTGTTTTGTTTGTGACCTACCTGTCGTTGGTTTTGGGAGAACTCGTGCCCAAGCGCATCGGAATGTCTAATCCCGAAGGCATTGCCAAGTTTATGGCTACGCCCATGAATTGGCTCTCCAATCTTACGTCGCCGTTTATTTGGTTGTTGGCCAAATCCAGCGATTTGCTTATGAAAATTCTGCGGATTAAACCCCAAAACCAAGCCATTACGGAAGAAGAAATCAAGACCATCATTCAGGAAGGCACCACGGGGGGCGTCATTGATGAGATTGAGCAAGAAATCGTGGAGAATGTTTTTCATCTGGGCGACCGAAAAATCACGTCGTTGATGACCAACCGTCAGGAGGTTACGTGGTTAGACTCGGCCGATGACCCCGAAGAAAATAAAGCCCGCATCATGGAATCCAAACATTCCATTTATCCTCTTTGTAACGATGGGATTGATAATATCGTGGGGCTGATTTATGTGAAAGACTTGCTCGGCGGTGATTTGGATAAACAACTTACCCGGTTGGAATCGCTGGCCCGTGAGCCGTTGTATATTCCCGAAAACAACAAAGCTTATCAGGCCCTAGAGAAGTTTAAAGTAAGCCGGGTGCATTTTGGTATCATCGTCGACGAATACGGCGCCATGCTCGGCATTGCCACGCTCAACGATATTTTGGACGCGTTGGTGGGGGATTTGTCAGAAACCGATGAGTTTAACTACGACATCGTAGAGCGCGAAGACGGTAGCTTTTTGGTAGACGCCCAGCTCCCATGGGAAGATTTTATCAATCATTTTGACATTACGATACAGCAGAAAAAAGAATTGACGGGTTTCAACACCCTTGGAGGTTTTGCCTTGCACATTTTTAAGGATATTCCCGATACAGGTGAGCACTTCACGTGGCAGGACTATCGGTTCGAGATTGTCGACATGGACAAAAGCCGTATCGACAAGATACTGGTTCAAAAATTAAACGAAGAAGAAGAAGGTGGGTAATACTTTTTCGGATACTTCTGTTTAAACCTTGCAAATTTTTGCAAACTTTTGCAAGATTTAGATAATTTCAATCCCTTTGTTGCGAAAATCGTTCAACGACGGGTCGGAAGGTTTTAGACTCGTCACCAAACAATCAATCTCATGTAGGTCGCATACCTTATAAGTCTCAATGGTATGGATCTTTTCTGTAATGGCACAAATCGCTACTTTTTTGGCCGATTTTGCCATTTTTTGTTTTAAAACCGATTCTTCATAATTGCGCAGGGTAACCCCCACATTTGGGTCTAACCCATTGAATCCCATAAGGTATAAATCCACTCGTAGGTGTTCTAGTTGCCGCATGGCTTGGTTGCCTAGCGTAATTTGATAGCGTTTGTGGTAAGTGCCTCCCAAGAGGATTGTTTCAATTTTGGGGTGTTCATTCAGTACGATGGCAAGGGGCAGGCTGTTGGTAATGACGGTCAGTTCTAGGTTTTTGGGGAATTGTTCGGCAATGTGGAAATTCGTGGTGCCGCCATCCATCAATATCGTTTGATGATTTTCAAACAGTTTTTGGGCTTTGCGGGTCAAGTGCAATACTTCCTGATTGTCGATGCCGAATCCCTGCGTGGTTTTGAAAGACAAATAGGAGTTAGCCACGGCACCACCGTGCACTTTTTTTAATAAACCCTTGTCTTCCAGCTCAATAACATCTCTTCTGATGCTATCGTACGACACGTTCAAGAGTTGGCTCAACTCCACTAAGTTGATTTTTTGGTCACGATTGAGCTTCTCAATAATGAGCCGTTGGCGTTCTTCTTTTATCATAGGTTAGTTAAAATATACTTCAATCAATACTTAAAAATTCATTGATAGTGATTTGTAAAAATATCTTGCAAAAAAATGCAAAAAAAATTGCATTAAAATAAAAAGATTGCATATTTTTGCATAGTTGTTTCAACCACAACTTAACCTATGATAAAACATCCCTCGTGCTACCTTAGGGGTTTGTGTAGCTGCGAGGGATGTTTATTTTTAAGGGTACAACAAATATTTCTTCCGCTTAATTTTGAAGTCTCCCAGACCAGGTTCCCAACTTTTACGAATTTCTTCTTCTGATTTACCCGCAATAATCTGTTGCTTTAGGTTTTCTGTTCCTGCCAATTTATCAAAATTGCCCATTTGCTTGCTTTGACTCATGTCAAAAAACTTCTCTTTGAGAGGATACGCCGCATACAGTTCCATGAGCCATTGCAAGTTTAATTTTTTGGTTTTCATAAAAGTAGAGGTATCATACTTTCGCAAATCCAATCCATAACACTCCGTGTCTTGATGCAGGGGCGTTTCGCTCATGCCTTTAAGACTGACTGGTTTGAACGAAAACGCGTATTTGCCTTTCAATAAGGGTGCGCCCAGTACCGTGAAAGGCATGTAAGTGCCGCGCCCCTGGCTCAGAATGGTGCCTTCAAACAAACAAATACTAGGGTACAATAGAATTGATTGTTGCGTATTTAAATTAGGCGAGGGCGGCACAGGAAGGACGTAGGGCATCTCGTGCGTATAATTGGCCACTTTGATGATTTTTAACTTGCATTTTAGCCCGTTGGGTAGCCAACCTTCGCCGTTTATCATTTGGGCAAATTCGCCGATGGTCAGACCGTGACTAATAGGAATGGGAAAAATTCCAATGCCTGATTTTAGGTGCGGCTCCAGAATAGGGCCATCCACAACAAATCCGTTAGGGTTGGGGCGGTCCAAAATGAGCAATTCAATGCCGTTTTCGGCACAAGCTTCCATGACATACGAAAGCGTGTTGATATAGGTATAAAAACGAGCGCCTACGTCCTGCACGTCAAAAATCATCAAATCGACGTCGGCCAAGTGTTCTTTGGAAGGTTTTCGGTTTTTGCCGTAGAGCGAAATCACGGGAATGCCCGTGGTGGGGTCAACGCTGTCGTCTACTTTGGCACCGTTGCTGGCATTGCCCCGAAATCCGTGCTCAGGTCCAAAAATCTTTGTGATTTTTACCCCTAATTTGAACAGACTGTCGACACAGTGTTTTTTGCCGATGATTGATGTTTGATTGACCAACATTCCAATGCGTTTCTCTTTCAGATAGGGAAGATACGCTGAGGTTTGGTCGGCGCCGGTAATGATGCTTTTTTGGGCATTTTCAGACTTTGGGGCAGTGGTAAATGCGGCACAAACGGCCAAAAACACAATGGCAACAAAAAGAGACAGATAAAATGACCGTTTCATAAAGAAAAAACAGGATTGTTTGAAGGGGGAAAGTTACAACAAATGGGCTTCCCCTCAAAGATACCTACTTATTTGTGGTCTTCATTCGTCCCTACCTGGAATGAGGTCGTGGTGGTTGAGGAGCGCTGAAAAGGTGTGATGACCAATTCTCTGACCAAATCAGGATGAGAATACGAAATTAAATGACCTGCATTGGGCAAAAAGATAAATTGTGCTTCCTTATTGGCCAATTTCATGCGGGCAAAATCTAGATTTGTCGGGTCTACAATCCAGTCTTTGCCTCCTTGTACAACCGTCGTAGGTACTTGGAGCATTGGCCATTCATTGGCCAGTTTTTCTAATTCCTTAGCATGGGCAAATTTTTCGAACGAGGCCAAATTAATACCACATCCTGACTATCCACCACTTAGCAGGCTTAGAAAACCACCAGAATTTTTCTTTGCTGGGGTCTATGGCAGGAGCCAACATCACCAATTTATTGAAACGTTGAGGATTGAGTATGGCAATTTTGGCCGCAATGGGCGCTCCGTATGAGCGCCCCAACAACACCCCTTTTTGACGGGAATGATTGAGCGATAAGGCCAACGCGGCCGCCCGAGCCTGCAAATCAATGGACGTAACGATGCGTTTTTTACGATGTTTTGAATGATTATACCCCAGTCTGTCGACGGCGATGATGTGGTATTTACTTTGCAAAATGCTATCATCCACCATGTTGAGATATCCGTACCACGCCCCCGGTGCGCCGTGAATGAGCAGGAGAGGCGGCAGCGTATCGGCACCCGTAGTGGCAACAAACAGCCGAAGACTGTCGTTTTGAATGGTATAATAGGTAGGACGAACGGGTTTGTTTTCGTAATGCTTGCGAAGGTCACGTTCATTTTTGCGCCACGAACGAAAACAGGAAGAAAGCCCCCAGCACAATCCGCAAACACAGGCCCAAAGGCATAGTTTTCTTAGCATGAGACATGAGAATGGTTACTGTTTAGGTTAATTCAGCGATAGTTATTCGCAATTATTATCTTAAAAACGCTAAAATAGCGACAATTGTTGTTGCGATAATTCAGGATAAAGGTACGGTTTGTTTACTTCAGGCACATTTGAATCAGCTTTACGATTGCCGATCAGCCGACCGATTGTAAATGATTCCATCAGGCTGTCGTCCAGCGGACGAGCTATTTCATTCAAGGCCGAGCTATCCAAATCGGATTGAAGCCACAGGGATTCACTACCCGGCAACAAAAGCAAAGGCATTCGCTGCTTAGTATTGTGAATACGTGCCATCATGGGATTAGCCTCAGTCGTGATAATGCTGAAAGTGTTCCAAACATCATCGGCGTAGTCGGGATGATGCCAACTTTCCCAGATTCCTGCCATGGCAAAAAGCGGTTGATTGCGTAGCCGAATATAGTAAGGGTATTTTTGTTTCCCTACTGAAAAAAAAAAAAAAAATCCCGATGAAGGTACAAGGCAACGCTGAGATTCTCGAAGGGCGTATTTAAAAGACGGTTTTTGAGCCAGTGTTTCGACCTTTGCATTGAGCGTATTGGCCCGCATTTCTTCGGCTTCTTCTTTGGATTTTACCCATCGCGGAACTAGCCCCCACCGAAACAGTTGGATAGTTTTTGGGGCTTGCGCGGTAATCACGGGCCAGGTAGGATAATCAAACCCATTTCCGTGGTAGACAGGCTGAAAATCAGCTTGCTTAACTTCTGAAGTAGCTTCGAAACGCTTCTCTACTTCTGCAACCGTGGCTGTTAACGAATTGTGGAAACACATAATTAACCGAGTTTTATCCGTAATTTTGAGCAAAAACGCAGATTTGCGGGAAAGAAAATCCAATTTTGACAGTAAGCTTTTGAAAGAGCAACGTATCATCCAACAACGCGTGTGCTTTATTCACCTAACAAACTTCATCACTATGAAATTCAAATTATTGGGAAAATCAGGCCTTCGTGTTTCAGAAATTTGTCTTGGCACCATGACCTTCGGAACCGAATGGGGATGGGGCGCTGATAAGCATGAAAGTAAGAAAATTTTTGACATGTATGCCAATGCCGGCGGTAATTTTATAGACACAGCCAATCGTTATACCGAAGGGACTTCGGAGAAATTTTTAGGGGATTTTATCGCTTCCGACCGTGATCATTTTGTGCTTGCTACCAAATATACCCTAATGGACCGCGACGGTGACCCCAACTACGCGGGCAACCATCGCAAAAATATGGTTCGTTCCCTCAACGAAAGTTTAAAACGCCTCAATACCGATTATATCGACTTGTTTTGGGTTCATATGTGGGATTTTACCACACCCATTGAGGAAGTAATGCGCGGATTGGACGACTTGGTCCGCAGTGGTAAAGTGCATTACATCGGTATTTCTGACACGCCCGCGTGGGTGATTTCGCGTGCCAACATGCTTGCCGAACTGCGTGGCTGGAGCCAATTTGCGGCTTTGCAAATTGAGTATTCGTTGCTACAACGGGGCGCAGAGCGCGATTTATTACCTATGGCCAAAGCGTTAGATATGGCCGTAACGCCTTGGGGAGTGATTGGCGGCGGGGCGCTGACGGGCAAGTACCTGCGCGGAGAAGGAGGGCGAGTGCCCGAAAACAGTCTCAGGCGCAACGAACGCAGTCAGGAGATTGCCCAAGCCGTGGTAGACATCGCAGATGAGTTGGGCGTAACGCCCACGCAGGTGGCCATCAATTGGGCCAGACAACGGGTTTCTAACGTAATGCCCGTCATTGGTGCGCGTCGGGTGGAGCAATTACAGGATTCGCTAAAAAGCCTTGATTCGACCATTCCCGACGAAATGATGCACCAGTTGAATGAAATCAGCAAAATAGAACTGGGCTTCCCGCACGACTTTCTTTCTTCGGAAGGGGTTAAACAATCAGCCTTTGCAGGAATGTACGACCAAATCATTAATCACCGATTGTAATCTACAGCAAACCAAACGTCAGGTCAGACGATAGTCAGACTGGGTCGCACAGACTGGGTCAGACCTTACACCACACTTTTGGGTCTGACTGTCGTCTGGCCTAATTTATAACACAAATAGATGAAATTAGCCATTCTGGAACGTTTAAAAGCGCATTTGGATGCTCGAATGCAGGCTGCATTGGATGCCATGCAATCTGCGCAAAGTTCGGCCAACGAAGAAACCAAAAGCAGCGCGGGAGATAAGTATGAAACCGCCCGGGCCATGGCCCAAAATGAACGTGACCGCCATGCCCAACTGTACGACCAAATCCGTCAGGAGCGAGCCGCGCTGGACCGCATCGACCCTTTGTTTCAGTTTCAGCGCGTAGGGTTGGGCACATTGGTTAAGACCACAGCGGGTTATTTTTTTGTGGCCGTGAGCGTGGGGCTACTAGATATGGAAGGAACAAAAGTAATCGTGGTGTCGCCGCAATCACCGCTGGGGGCTTCGTTGATGGGAAAACAACGCGGCGATAGCTTCCTGTTTCAGCAAAAGAAATGTCTAATTGAAGAGTTAGGGTAGCCGTTTATTTGTCTATCTTTGGTTTAGAAAAAAAGGAATTGACATGGTAGCAGTCTCCACAAAACGCAAACGTATTCGGACCAAATTTGCCAAGCATGAAATCCCGAAATCGTTGATTTATGAAGAATACGACGGAAAACCCATGTACTATCGGGGCTATAAAGATGTATTAAATCAACTGAAAACGAAGGAGGAAATCATGGGTGAAAGCGACACTCAAGCAATAATTATTGGCGTTTTGATGAATTTTTTGTTCGATACTATCGACAGAAGTAAATATTTTATTGTAACAAACGAGGTAGGGTTTCACCTTAAAAAACGCAGCAATATTTCCTCAGATATTGTGATTTATGAAAAGGCAGCCTTGCAAAATCATACCTTTAAAAATAAATACTTCGAAATTCCGCCATTAGCAGTCATAGAAGTGGATATACAGGCCGATACGACCGATTTCGGTATTTCAGAAATGGATTATTACGGCATTAAAACCAAAAAATTGTTGGACTTTGGCGTTCGGGAAGTAATTTGGTTTTTTTCAGGAACCAAACAACAGTTTGTGTCGCGGGCGGGGCAAGATGGCATTATTTCGACTTGGAAAAAAAATGTTAGCTTGCTGGGTGAATATCAATTCTCACTTGAACAACTGCTTCAAAAAGAAGGTTTTAAGTTGTGAAAAAGCTAAATTTATTCGTAGTTTTTTTTGTCTTCTTTCATTCTCCTTCCTTTGGACAAAGTAATCCGTACCAAATAACGCCCTTGCTTCAAGAGGCGTACGCAGATGTATTTAAGTTGAAAGTTGTTTCAGCAAAGGCGCTGTTGCAAAAAGAGAAAAATACGGGTCCGCAAAAAGCCTTTGCTGTATATGTAGATGACTATGCCGATATGGTCACGTTGTTGGTCAGCGACGAAAAACGTTTGTTTGAACAATTGGCCCCCAATCAAGACAAACGTTTAGCATTTTTGGAAGAGTTACCCACCAATTCGCCTTACCAGCGACTGTACCAGGCCGAAATTCGTCTGCATTGGGCGTTTATCAAATTGAAGTTCGGCAAAGAGGTCAGCGCGTGTTGGGATATCATCAAGGCATATCGGCTATTGGAAGAAAATGCCAAAAAATATCCCGATTTTATTTCGACCTACAAGTCGCTGGGGATGCTTCATGTATTGATTGGCTCGGCCCCACAAAACTTTCAGTGGGTCACCAAACTGTTGGGCTTGCGGGGCAATATTCCGCAGGGAATGCGTGAAATCAAGACCATTATTCAAAAGGATAAATTGTTTGGCCCAGAAGCAAGACTGGTAGAGTTGCTGTTACAGGCGTACATTCTCACTTACGCTGAGCCGCAAAACGCGGCGCTACTTGGGTTTGTTAACAAGGAAGAGGATAATTTACTGCTCCATTTTTTCGGAACAACAATCTCAATGAAAGACGGACGCGGGGAGCAGGCACTAAAATTGCTCAATCAGCGACCCGTGGGCGGCGGCTACCTTGCTTTTCCTTTTTTGGAATACCTGAAAGGCGAAATTTTGCTTCAAAAAGGCCAATACGACGAAGCACGTACGCACTTAAAACGGTTTCTGGTGCAATATAAAGGCCAAAATTACCTGAAAGATACGCAGTTGAAATTGTTTCTTAGTTATTGGTTGGATGGTGAAGAAGCCCTTGCCATGCCGTACCTTGAGCGAGTACAGACCGTGGGGACAGGTTATGTGGAGGCAGATAAATTTGCGGAAAAATTCGCAAAAAGTTTCCAAAAAAAAGAAATTTTGGGCCAACAGAAAGCCCTAATGAAAGCCAGGTTGGCATTTGATGGGGGATATTTACAGGAAGCAGCCCTTGCTTTGAAACCCTATCAAGAAACTTTTTTTACCACACAGTACGATAAAGCCGAATTTCATTACCGTTGGGGGCGTATTCTTCAACGCCAAAATCGTCCTGACTCTTCGATTGTGCATTATGAACGCGCCATTGTGCTTAGTCAGGCGCAGAGTCTGTATTTTGGCGCGACTGCGGCCCTACAATTGGGCTACATGTATCAGGCAAAAAGCAACACCCAAAAAGCCATTTATCATTTCAAGCAAGCCCTAAATTACCCAAAGCATGAATACAAAAACAGCGTGGACAATAAAGCCCGCGCTGCCTTGACCCTGATGGGAGTTGAGTGACTTTGAGATTACAAATACTTCAAAAACTCATTTTTGGTGGCATCTTCTTTGAATTTACCGCCGTAAAAAGAAGTGATTGTGGTGCTCGTGTCATCCTGTATTCCGCGCGAGGCTACGCACAAATGCTTGGCATCCATCACTACGGCCACATCTTCGGTTTGGAGAATCTGTTGCAATTCCTTGCCAATTTGAACCGTCAAACGCTCCTGTACCTGAGGGCGTTTGGCAAAATACTGAACAATACGGTTCAGCTTTGAAAGTCCAATCACTTTGCCGCTTGAAATATAGGCAACGTGCGCTTTGCCAAAAATGGGTACAAAATGGTGCTCACAATTGGAGTAAAAACTGATGTCTTTCTCCACAAGCATTTCGTTATAATTGTATTTATTTTCAAAAAGGGTGGCTTTGGGCTTATTTTTAGGATTAAGGCCGCTAAAAATCTCTTTTACGTACATTTTAGCCACCCTATGAGGGGTTCCTTTCAGGCTGTCATCAGTTAGGTCAAGACCCAACGTCTCCATGATTTCTTTAAAATGCAGCTCAATTTTTGCTACTTTTTCAACATCGCTTAGTTCAAAAGCATCTTCGCGCATGGGCGTATCGTAGGCACTTAGGCTGTGGTCGTCGCCCCATTCGTCAATGTTTAAATCAACGAAAGTGGCAGCCTCACGCGGGGTATTCCACAAAGTTTCGTTCGGTTTCATATAGTCTTATTTTCAAATCAAAAGTGGATTGTAAATGCCCACGCAGGATGTTGTAAATCACAATTGCAATATTCTCGGCACTGGGATTCAGGTATTTAAACTCTTCTGTGTCAAGATTTAGATTTTTGTGGTCGAACTTTTGCAGAACATTGTGCTCTATCAAATCGTTCAGCCATTTTAAATCTACAACGTAGCCGGTATTCGGGTCTACCTCTCCCGTTACCCGGACAATCAATTCATAATTATGACCGTGGTAGTTCGGCAAATTGCATTTTCCAAAAATGCGTGCGTTTTCCTCTTCCGACCAAGCCGGATTATTGAGTCGATGCGCAGCATTGAAGTGGGTCTTTCGGAAGACCGCCACCCGTTGATTGCTCATTCCAATATGTTAATAAGTTGCAGCGTTGTATGTACGAGCGCGCCGAGGAGTCGTCAGAAAGTTTGTCTGCAACACCCTCTCGACCGTTGGGCGTGGTACCAAAGCCCTTGGGTAAGTATCGTTTTCAACTGCATTATAAACGGCGTTCTTCCCAAAATAGTTTTAAAAAAGTTGTACTATCAGAAGAAAAGACGTGATAATCAGAACGTTTATGCAAAAAAATAATGGATATGAAACTATTTATACTTGACAAAAGCAGGAAATAAAAAGGCGTAAATTAAACAAAACACAAGTTGAATGACAGTAATAATACCAAGATAGACAGGCAATTGCAGCAAATCACCCATCATACGGGTGGCATTTTCAAAGTTCTCCTACGAGGTAGCGGTCAGCGTGAGCCATTCCCAGCCACGAATGATGATGTCATTAAAATAATCAGGATTAACCCATAAAAAATACACCCATTTTACTAATCCAAAACGAGCAGCCAGTAGATAGTTAGCGTGAGTAGCGACTTGACGTGTGTTTTATAGCCTACCTTTGTAGTTTGTTGATGCGTACTGCGAAGAAAAACAATGTAAAACACCCCAATCAGGATCAACCAAAGCAAATTTGTGAAGGGAAGCCAGTCAACAATGGTATTTTGATAACCAAGCCATTTTTCTCCGACCAACCAAATAAGACAGAAAACGACGATGTAAATGGAGAATTTGAGGGTATTGTTCATTCCAGAAAATGTCATAGGTTTAAGAAAAATAGGTAAACTAAGGGATTTTCTCTTATTTTTCCCTACCGACTCCTCCTTGATGAGAACGAATTATACTACTTTTGCGAATTACCACCAGTCACCAGAGCCACATGAGTGAAATCAGCAAAGAACCTACCGAAGAAAAATCACTTAACTTCATCGAGCAAATCATCGAGGAAGACCTCCGTAACAATAAGCACGGAGGGCGAGTTTTAACGCGCTTTCCACCCGAGCCAAACGGCTATTTACACATTGGACACGCCAAGTCGATTTGCCTTAATTTTGGCGTAGCTCAAAAATACGGCGGAGGCACAAACCTTCGTTTTGACGACACCAACCCTGTAACGGAAGATACCGAATACGTAGATTCCATCAAGAATGATGTGCAATGGTTGGGTTTTCAGTGGGTTAATGAGTTTTATGCCTCTGATTATTTCGATTCTTTATACGAATATGCGTTGGTGCTTATTCGGAAAGGACTGGCGTACGTGGACGAATCTACGTCCGAACAAATGGCCGCCCAGAAGGGAACACCCACTGAGCCTGGAACCAATAGTCCTTACCGTGACCGCACACCCGAGGAAAATGAAGCGTTGTTTGTTCGTATGAAAAACGGCGAGTTTGCCGAAGGCACCCGCACACTCCGGGCCAAAATCGATATGGCCGCCCCGAATATGATCATGCGTGACCCTGTGATTTATCGCATCAAATTTGCGCATCACCACCGAACGGGCGACAAATGGTGCATTTATCCGATGTATGATTTTGCGCACGGACAGTCAGATTCCATCGAAAAAATTACACATTCTATTTGTACTTTAGAATTTATTCCTCACCGCGATTTGTACGATTGGTGCATCGAAAAATTAGAAATATTTCCTTCAAAACAATATGAGTTTGCGCGTCTAAACCTTACCTATACCGTAATGAGCAAGCGGAAACTCCTCCAATTGGTCAACGAGCAACACGTAACGGGCTGGGATGATCCACGGATGCCCACGATTTCGGGCTTGCGTCGTAGAGGATATACCCCAGAGTCTATTCGTGAGTTTTGTGACCGCATTGGGGTAGCCCGTCGCGATAATCTAATTGATGTGAGTTTGTTGGAATTTTGTATTCGCGAGCATCTCAACAAAGTAGCCGAACGCCGGATGGTGGTGCTTGACCCACTCAAGGTGATTCTTACTAATTTCCCCGAAGGTCAGGTGGAGATTTGTCACAGCGAAAACAATCCTGAAGACCCCAATGGTGGTATACGTGATATTCCTTTCGGAAGGGAGATTTACGTAGAGCGGGATGACTTTATGGAGGTCGCTCCAAAAAAATACTTCCGCTTGGCTCCTGGGCAGATGGTGCGTCTCAAAAGCGCTTATATCATCAAGTGCGACGACTTCGTGAAAGACGAAGCAGGAAATGTAATCGAATTGCATTGCACATACATCGAAAATAGCAAAAGCGGTAGCGATACCTCAGGCATCAATGTAAAAGGTACTCTGCATTGGGTATCGGTCAAAGAAGCATTGCCCATTGAGATTCGCGAATACGACCGACTTTTCACGGTCGAAGACCTTTCAACTGCTGAAGGGGATTTTAAAGAGCATATTAACCCTAATTCGTTGCAGGTCATTACGGGCTATGCCGAACCTGCGCTGAAAGAAGCTGCCGTAGGTGCTAAGTTCCAATTCATGCGTAAAGGATACTTTTGCCTTGATCCAGACAGTACGGCCGACCATCTGGTCTTTAATCGTACGGTTGGTTTGAAGGATACGTGGGGGAAAGTAGCCGCGAAATAGCGATAAATATTGTCATTCGCAACGTCGGCAGCACTCAAAGCGCTGCCGACGCTTTTTTTAGAGCAAAGTTTTATAAAAAACGTATTTATCGCAGTTTTTTGCGCCCAAATTCTCCTTGAATCGCTTCAAACTGGGCTTTAGCTCACCCGCTTCATTGACGGAGATTCCCAAATCCAAGAGTGAGATTCCTTTTTGTTGGCATTCGCTATAAAGTCCTTTATTGAGCAATACCGCAGGACTGAACCTACGATACATCAGATTATCGGCGGGACAGAAATTATACAAAACAGACTCTCCCACACGCACCGTGACCGACAGCGAGGCCAAGGTGTCGCCATCTTTGACGCAAAACACCCTGAAATGTTGGGCAAAGACCTTGAGCCACATTTGTAGTTGCTCAAAACTAAACGAAAGAGAATAGCCCAATAATTGACGATTTTGCTGAATAAATGTGTAAACCTCACGCGCTGGTGGGTTGAGCCATTCCTCAAAACGAAAACCTGCTCGCAGACATTTGCGTAAGCGGCGGCGCTCAGAAGCATGGAGTCCTTCGTCAAAGTTGGCTGGGGTGACGGCAATAAACTGATTTTCTAGGCTCTGCGTCAATTCAAAACCGCGCCTCAAAAGCCCTCTTCGTACAAAAGTGCTGCGTGATGGATTATAGCCAGTGGGATAATGCTTAATGCGCAGACTGTCGATTCCTAGCTCTTTTGCAAAACCTTCAATGCCCATGAGCCACTCCGCAAATTCGGAATGACTGATGCGCTCCGCAATCTCAAACGACCCAAATGAGGCTTGCGATGGGCTGAATCCTGCTTTCTGCTGAATAAATAAATGAAATATCCCGAAGGCCTCGGTTTGGGTAGCGGTATCGGTCAAGATAAAGGTGTATACCTCTGAAGCTGTTTGGTGTTTTACGTGTAAAGGTGTATTGAATAGCCACAACGGCCACCGAATCTGAAAACGGTGTAAAATGTCGGGGTTATTCTGTACCACTAACGCAGTATAACTGCGCAGCAAAGCAGTCGTCACCTTATGTTGGGGAATTGAAAATTGCATTCGAGGCTTACTTAATCTACAAAGATATAAAATCTCAGCTAGTCTTATCTGGGCTTTCTGATTTCACGGAATTGTTTTAACGAAAGGTGATAAACGGAATTGCTTTTTTCAATACCAAAGTCTTTTTATTATGGTTGAAAGTCAGTTTTTATCGTTAAATCTTCACGCATTGCGGACTATAATTATGCATTTTTAGCAAGAATAGCTTTGATTCACCTTGAACAAGTCGGCCAAGGAGGCAAAAAATACACTAACTTTGCGGCATGATTTCAATAACTAACTTATCGTATTACCTCGGCGACCGAGCGTTATATGAAAACGCTTCGCTCCACATCAAGCCTAAGGATAAAATTGGACTTATTGGTTTGAACGGAACGGGCAAGTCTACTTTATTGCATTTAATTGTAGGGAATTATCAACCCGATGCTGGACATATCTCAAAATCAGGTGGTTGTACCATCGGATTTTTGAATCAAGATTTGCTGTCGTACCAAAGTGATGATTCTATTTTGTCGGTAGCTATGCAGGCTTTTGAGCGCGCAAACGAACTCCAACGGCAGATGGATGCGGTCATTCACGAAATGGAGGTCAATTACCAAGACAAATTGGTAGACCGCCTCGCCCGCCTTCAGGAAGAATTTGAAGCTTTGGATGGTTATTCTATACAATCCAAAGCGGAAGAGATTTTGGAAGGTCTCGGTTTTTCTACGGCAGATTTACAAAAACCATTGCGGTTGTTTTCGGGGGGGTGGCGTATGCGCGTGATGCTGGCCAAATTGTTGCTCCAAAAGCCTTCGCTGCTGATGCTAGATGAGCCTACCAACCACTT